>JAYTGR010000639.1:0-11024 GCA_043733205.1 Chthonomonadaceae bacterium | reverse complement strand
GCGCAGACGCCGGAGATCGCGAGCGGTCTCGACATCATGCTGGTGCGGGGACCGGCGTCGTTCGCCTTTCTGCACAATGAGCCTCTGCTGGATGCGGTGGAGCAGCTGGTGGGACCGGAGATCACCTGCAATCCCATTCAGCATATTCGCGCCAAGCCGCCTGCCTCCTCCTCGGCCGGCGCAGGAGCGGGGTTCTACAATGTGCCCTGGCATCAGGACGCGGGCGTGACCTGGGAAGAGGCCGACGACTCGAATATCGTGACATGCTGGCTGGCGCTGGTCGATGCGACGGTGGAGAACGGCTGCATGGAGGTCATGCCGGGCGTCTGGAAAGGCGGCTATCGGGAGCATCAGGCGGAAGGCGGCACGACGATCCGCCCCGACCTGCTGCCGGACGTCACGCCCAGGCCCGTTCCGGTGCGCAAAGGCGGCATCGTCTTCATGCACCGTTATACGCCGCACCGCTCGACTCCCAACCTCAGCGGCCATGTCCGCTGGAGCCTCGATCTGCGCTATCAGCCGACCGGCGTTCCCACCGGCAGGCCGTTCCATCCGGATTTCATCGTGCGCAGCCGTAAGGATCCCGCGTCCGTTAGGGAAGATTACGGGGAGTGGTGCCGCCGCTGGGAAGAGGCTCTGGAGACGTCGAAAGGCGCGAAGTGGCACCGGGTCAAATAGCAGGCTGCCGGGCGGCCGTCGGAATGTGCAATTTTCAGCGTGGAGGAGAGAGCGATGGCTTTAAAAGTCGGACTGGTGGGGATGCGGGGCATCGGAACGGGCCATGCCAACGCCTACAAAGACGAACCGCTGGGCGATCTGGTGGCGGTCTGCGATGTGGTGAAGGAGCGGGCGGATACGGCGGCGGCAGCATTCGGGGTCAAAGCATATTACAGCCTCGAAGAGATGCTGCGCAATGAGCCTCTGGACATCGTGGACGTGACGACGGGCGGTTTTGAGAACGGCAGCTGGCACTATGAGCCTGCGATGCAGGCGATGGAGGCGGGCAAGCACGTTCTGGTGGAGAAGCCGCTTTCGAGCGATGTGGGACAGGCACGGGAGATGGTGGCGAAGGCGGCGCAGAAGAAGGTCATTCTCGGATGCAACCTGAACCACTACTTCACGCCTCCGGCAGAGAAGGCGAGGGAGTACATGGACTCGGGGCAGGTGGGAGAGCTGGTCTACTGCCTGCACAAGATGGGCTTTTCGGCAGGCGAAGAGGCCTACAGCCCTCCCACCTCCTCGCGCTTCAAGGGGTTTCCTTATGGGCACCTGAAGGCGTTTCTCTCGCACCCTTTCAGCGTGATGCGGTATTTCTGCGGAGACATCACGCATGTCCAGGCATTCGTCAATCGTCCAGGCTTCCGGCGGCGGGTGGGCGATGTCATGCTCTCCACCGTCAGCATCCATGTGCGGTTCGCCAACGACTGTGTCGGCTACCTGCTGAGTCAGCGGGGCGATGCGACCTATGGGCTGGGCGGCTGGTGGAGTCTCGAAGTGGCGGGAACGCACGGCACCTTCTGCATCGAAAACTGCATCGAGAAGGTGACCTTCTGGCCCGCGCCGAGCCCCGCGAAGGCGGGAGACCCGGCGAAGATGGCGGGCGGCGGATCGGGCGGGCCGGAGGTGACCAGTTCCGGCATCACGGATTTCGGGAAAACCTTCCCGCGCCGTATCCACGCCTTTCTGGAGGACATCACCAACGGTGTGCCTCGGGAGGATGTCCGCGCCTCCGGGCGCGACGCGCTGGCGGCGCTGGAGTACACCTGGGCGGTCATCGAATCGTATGAACAGGGCGGCGCTCTGGTGCGCCCCCATCCACTGCCCCCGCTCTCCGGAGACCCCGTCAGCCTTCCGGACTGACCTGTTCCCTCCTCTCCATCCCCTTCCCAGCTCGGGAAGGGGAGTACCGTACAGACAATACGGGGAACAGGTTCCTCCGCGCTTAACCGGGCGGCCTAACCCCCGGCCCCTTCCCGACACGGGAAGGGGTGCCCCCACGCTCTATTGCTTTTGTGCGCTCGATCCTGTCACAGAAGCAAACGTAGTATTGATGAAGGTATTTGTCTTTTGCAGGAGGGGCGAGGAGACAGGGAAAAGGCTAGTTGGAACCAGATTAGTCCTTGTTAGGGCACCCCCTTTCCGTGTCGGGAAGGGGGAAGGGGGACGGGGGGTTAGGTCGCCCGGTTGAGCGCGGAGGGGTCTCCATGTCGTATTGGAGAGGCAGGGGACTTAAGGGACAAAATAAGTCCGACACAGGAAGGGGATGCCCTAACATGAAACAACCTCATTGTATCTGACTTATGGATTGTCTATTGCTATACGGAGGTCCATCGCTCGCTGGATCATACCCACCAGAATGCCAATGATCTGCTGCACGTCACGAATCTGATACTCGCTGCTGTCGACTCTCACTAGGGTGGACTGCAAGGAGAGAAAACGCCAGTTGCTGCCTGTCGTCACCACTCCGTATACCGTCGGCACCGAGTTCCTGCGCTCCTCGTTGAACTGCTGTGCCGCCAGCATCTCCGCGACGCATTGCCCCATGCCCGATTTCATGTTCTCGTTCTTCGCTTCTACCACTGCGACGACCGGGGCCTGAATAACCAGCTGCAATGGAGAGAGACTCAGCATATAGTCGCAGACACCCCGCAGCCCGCGATCCATGTCCACATTGAATTCAACACCAGAAAACAGACTGATTCGTTTCTGGAAGTGGCGGCGAATCTCTCCCAGGATCGGGGCGATGATGAACTCGGAACGCGCCTTTTCCGTGCTTATTTCCAGCGCAAGCGTTAGATACTCGTCCAGCTGTTGCTGCAGCAGCGCGCTGAGCGCAATGGGCTCGAACTCAGCAAAAAGGTTCGGAACTTCCTCCAGTTGTATTGGGAAGTTCCGGAGCAGCATATCCAGCGTGAACTCGTTGTAGGCCATAATCTGCTTCCGTGGGCACGATGCCTTCTGCCTGAGATACCCTTCCTGTTAACGGAGCAGGCCGTTGGAGCCGGAATCGCCGCGTATCTCGAAATCTTTCTTGAGGCGGTACTTGTCGCAGACATCGGCGAGGGCGCTGTCGGCCGCTTCGATGGAGGAATCGACGTCTGCCGATGTTTTCCCCTGCATCTGCGTCAGATCGTGCAGGACGTTGCTCGGATTGGTCTGGACCTGCGAGATCGCATCGTTGACAGCATAGAGCGCGGCCTGTATCTTCCCGAGTTGGTTTAAAAACTTGTTGCGCAGATCCACGCAGGCGGGCGGAGGCTGTCGGTTGTTGAACTCCTGCGTCAGAGCGTTCCAGTCCTGCGAGTTCTTCTGCATGGTCGATTTCATGTTTTTGAATGCGTCGGTGTAGTCTTTCTCTTCGATGGTTGCGGAGAGCGCTTTCGCCTGCGTCATCATCAGAAGGGCGTCTCCTGTCTGTGTGCCGATGAGCGCCTGTTTTTGCCGTTCGATACGCTTGACGAACTTGAGGTAGTCGTCGATGTCTGCCGGAAAAGGCTGGGCATTGTCCGGTTGCGGCACGATGGCATTGGGCTTGGTTTCTGCAGGAGCCTGCACCGTCGCACCGGAAGTCGCCTCGGCCGGTTTTTGAACGAGGCCGCCATTGCCGGCATTGGCAGGAGCCGCGACGAGTTTGCCGGGGTCGCTCCTGCCTGCCTTCTGGATCAGCACCATCGCACCCAGACCCAGCACCGCCAGCACCAGGAGGGCGACGATGGCCAGCATCGGATTTCGACTCGATTTCGGCGGCGCCATCTGCGCGATGGGAGCGGAAGGGCGGACAGGGCCAGCCATCGCAGGCACATTACCGCGCACGGGTGTGCCGCAGCGCAGACAGAATTGAGATTGTGCGGGGATCTCCGCAGAACAGCGACTGCATTTCATCAGCGTACCTCCACAGTATTAGACCGCGCCCGGACCGAATCAGTTCACGGTCACTCCAGAACCTGCATACTGGCATCATACCATTACGAAATACACGAAGTCAAGATGGGTTTTCCCACGGCCTCCCAGTGCCCGTTTAGCAAACGGTCTGCCATTCACGATATATGTTTGTGAAACACGGCACGATTAGGTGAAACCAATGGGGCTGCTTATCTGTCTAATAGAGTGTAAGCGCAAACGGAGCCGAAACGCTCCGCAAAAAAGTTCCTGAAGTCGTTTTTTGGATCGTCGATACCGGGAGGACATTGTCCCGGTCTATCTTTCGGGAGAACCATTATACGCATGACAGTGTGCAGGACAGCCACAAGTCGATACACAGGAGTTTCCTTCTCCGGCAGAGACCCGGGAGGACTGCAGCAAAGGTAACGATGTGCCCCTATCAGGACACGTCGCCTCCCTTGCGACACCCTCTTGAGCAGCCCCGCCGGAAACCATCTCCGGGCGGGTTTTTTAGTGTCGGAAATCGTGCTTGTGTCACGAAAGCCGCCGAACGGAGTTTTAACATAAGCAGACCTCTTCCCGATGAGAGGATGCAGGAGAGCCTTCGCGCCGATGCGGTAAAGGCCAGAGAAAAGATAAAGGAGTGGGCAGCACCATGAATACCACGATGAACACAGCACTCAATAATATGAAATCACCCCGCCGTGAAATGACCAATCGACCTCGCGGCGTCCACGCCGAGGAGCAGGAAGCGGCGCTGGAGCGCCTGCTCGCGCTGCTCGCAGCGAGTGCGCCCGACGCACAGGCCCCGCACTCTCCCGAAGCCGAAGGCGATGTGGACGCGCTCCTGCAGCTGGCTCGCCTGCGGGCGGCGCACGCGACCTATTCGCTGGGAACGATCGGCGGAATGGAGCGCGTAGGGGCAGGCGCCTGGGTGCGCCGCACCCCCCGTCACCCCGTCAAACAGTAGTCGACAACGAAGCGTGGGAGCGAAGAGGCTCCCCGATCTTCTTTATCCTTTCAGCTTTGCCTTGGAACCTGTTCCGAGGGCCTCGGTTTTATAAGCATTCTCTCTTATGGGTTGGCGATCAGCGATGCCAGCGTTGTGCAGAAGCGGTCGATCTCTGCTTCGGTACTGTAGTAGTGGACGGAGGCTCGGGCGAGGTGTGTAAGATGGCGCGCCTCCATGTCGAGACGTGTGCCGCCGGGGCTGGAAGTCCAGATGTGAATGCGGTGTGCGGCGAGGCGGGTGCGGAGATCCCAGGGCTCGTGTCCGTTCACGGTGAAGGTCACGATGCCGCAGCGTTCCTGCCCCAGATCGTGTACGTTCACACCGGGCAGAGAGGCAAGCTGTGTTCGCAGAGCCGCCGCCAGCGAGCGGACGCGCTCCTGGATCGCGTCGAGACCCCAGGCCAGCGCGTAGTCCACAGCGACTCCCAGGCCGATCTTGGCCGCGTAATTTGCCTCGAACGCCTCGAAACGCCGCGCATCCGGCCGCAGCTCATAAGCATCCCGCGAAACCCACTCCGCCGCGAACATATCCAGAAACGGCGGCTCCAGCTGTTCCAATGCCGACTCGCGCACATAGAGAAAGCCGGTGCCCCGTGGGCCGCGCAGGAACTTGCGCCCGGTCGCCGAGAGAAAATCACAGCCGATCTGTTCGACGTCGAGCGGCATCTGCCCCGCCGATTGACAGGCGTCCAGCAGATAGAGAACCCCGGCCTGCCGCGCGATCCTGCCCACCTCCGCCGCCGGATTGACAAGCCCTCCATTGGAAGGCACATGCGTCAGCGCGATCAGCCTGACCCGCTCATCTACCATCCCCCGCAGCGCCTCCACGTCGATCTGCCCGCTCTCATCGCTCGGCACGACCTCGATCACCGCACCGGTCTGCCGCGCCCGCTGCAGCATCGCGATCCAGTTGCTGCCATACTCCATTCTGCCCGTCAAAATGCGGTCGCCTGTTCGCAGGGGAATCCCATAGAATGCCATGTCCCAAGCCCGAGTCGCGCTTTCGGCGTAGGCGATCTCCTTCCGCTGGCAGTTGAGCATCGCTGCCAGCGCAGTATAAGTATTGCCGATTGCCTCCTCACTCCGCAGCTCCGCCTCATAGCCGCCTATCTCCGACTCCAGCCGCAGATAGGAGATCATCGCCTCCGTCACCGCCTGCGGCGGCAGCGACGCCCCCGCATTGTTAAAATGCAGCGCCTGCCCACACCCCGGTGTCTCCAGACGAGCCCGCTCCACGTCGATCCAGCCCATACGCTTTCTCTTTCTCTGCGCTCAGTCCAGGGCCATGACGGCACTCTGAACGGCCTCTGCCAGCGTCGGATGAATATGAATGGCATCGCGCAGCACGGTGTAGGGCGCTTGGGCATTGATGAGGTCGATATAGATATGCACCAGTTCCGATGCCTCCGTGCAGAGCAGGGCTGCGCCGAGAATCTGGTCGGTCTCGGCATCGACGATCACCTGAATAAAGCCATCCGTCTCACCGAGTTCGGAGGCTTTACCGTTCTTCTCCATCGCAAATTGGGCCATCTTGATCTTCTTCCCAGACTTTTGAGCTTCCGCCGCCGTCATTCCGATACGGCCCAGTTCAGGGTCGGTAAAGATGGCGTAGGGCACATGACGTTGGGTCGTGCGGGACTTGTCGCCCGTCATCTGCGAGAGCAGAATCCGATGGTCATCCCAGGAGGTATGGGTAAACTGTGGGCCACCCCGAATGTCGCCTGCGGCCCAGATGCCCTCCACGTTCGTCGCCAGGCGCGTATCTACCTGCACATAGCCATGCTCGTCCCGGAGGACACCGACCGTTTCCAGGCCCAGATCGTCGGTGTTCGGCAGGCGTCCGGTCGCAATGAAGAGGTGCGAACCGTTCAGTCTGCCGGCGCGTCCGCTGTGGCGCGTGTGCAGCGTTACGCCCTCTTTCGCCTCCACACGTTCCACCGCTGTGTGCGTAAGGAATGCGATACCTTCGGCCTCCAGCAGTTTCTGCAGCGCGGCGGCAACCTCGGGGTCTTCGCGCGCCAGAACCCGTTCACCGCGCTCGATAATCGTCACTTGGCTGCCCATACGCCGATAGAACTGCCCCATTTCGAGCGCGATATAGCCACCGCCAAGCAGCAGCAGATGCTCCGGCAGCTCCGTGCTGTCCAGCCAGTTGCCCGCATGCAGGCAGTCGATCGTATTCAGACCCTCCAGTACGGGGATCAGGCTGCGTGTACCTGTATTCAGGACCAGCTCCTTCGCCGTAACAGACTGTTCACCGATCTGTACGCGAAAGCCTGCTTCCACTCTGCCATCCAGTTTGGCCTGTCCTCGGATGAGAAACGGGTTTTTCGAGCCTTCAAAACCTTTGTCCAGCCCCTCGCGTGATTCGGCTGCAATACGGCGCGCACGTTTCAGGACCGCCGCGAAATCTACCTGAACCTCTGGAATATGCAGGCCGTACTCCGCAGCACGGCGCGCCTGATGCGCCACACGCGCTGAAGCGATCGCCGCTTTGGTAGGGGTGCATCCGAAATTGACGCAGGAGCCGCCCAGCCGCTCCCGCTCCGTCAGAAGCACCTTTCTGCCCTGCGCCGCCAGTTTCCAGGCCAACGGAATCCCCGCCTGCCCGCCCCCGATAATCAGCACATCGCAATGGTCTTTCGGTTTCATACAAATCGGATCCTCTCTGCTTTCTCTCTTTTGTGTCTGCATGTTAAACGCTGCGCAGTCCAAATAGTTCCGGGAACTCCTGCCCATGTCGGAGCGTTAGCACAGAGAGAGCCGAGCAGGCGTATCGGAACCCAATGCCGTTCTCAGCGTATCATCATAACGGAGTGGCGCAGAAAAACATCATTTTGCAGTGTTGCGAATTCGCGCCGACTTTTCCGATCTTCCTGACGAGGTATTTTTCTGATGCACACTACGACACAGCGGCTGGATTTCCTGGAAGCTCCGAGCCGCCATCTGCCTCTGCCCTTTCAGACAGTCGTCTCTGAGGGCCTCGCCGCCACGCAGAAACATCTGCCGTGCCGTTTCTTCTACGATACGCCGGGCTCGCATCTGTTCGAACAGATCTGCGCGCTGCCGGAATACTACCCGACCCGTACCGAGCAGGCGATCCTGCAGCGCCATGCCGAAGAGCTTATCTCCCTGGCCGGAAACGAACTGACTCTGGTCGAGTTCGGCAGCGGCAGCTCCTTCAAGACCCGGCTTCTCATGGACGCTCTGCTCGCCCGGCAGACGCATCTGCACTATCTGCCGATCGACATCTCCCGAGACTTCCTGCACCATTCCGCCCGCGCCCTGCTGACAGAGTATCCACAGCTCTCCGTCACCGCGATTGCAGGCGAATACAACGACGCCATCGACGCCCTGCCTTCCGCTGGCGGCCCGCGCCTCTTCCTTTTTCTGGGCAGCAATATCGGCAACTTCGAGCGCGAAGAGGCTGTCGCCTTCCTGCGCCGAATGCGCTGCCGCATGCAGCCAAACGACCGTCTGCTCTTGGGCGTCGATCTCGTGAAAGATCCTCACGTCCTGGAAGCGGCCTACAACGACTCGGCCGGTGTGACCGCCGCTTTCAACAAGAATCTCCTCCTGCGCTGCAATCGTGAACTGCAGGCGAATTTCGATCTCGCTCAGTTCGATCATCACGCGCCGTTCCTGCCCACCGAATCGCGGATCGAGATGCGTCTTATCAGTAAGCGTACGCAGAAGGTGACACTCGGCGCGACAGGGGAGAGTTTCGATTTCCGCGCGGAAGAGATCCTCCACACGGAGTACAGTCACAAATATACGCTGTCCGATGTCTCTGTGCTGTGCCAGCAGGCAGGGCTGGAGACGCAGGCCTGTCGTCAGGACGAACGCGGCTGGTTCAATGTCTCCCTGCTCTCTCCTCTCTGCTGAGCCTTTGAAAGGAAACCTCCCATGAGCAAACCCGTTCTGCGGGCAGTCGATGACATCGCCTACTGCATCGTTGTCCGCCGCCATCATGGAGAGATCGGCATCGAATCGAAACCGGGCGAAATGCGGTTGCTGGTACGCCTGCCGCTCGCACCGCCCCTTCAAAAAACCAGAGGAGAGAACTGAAATGGCTGTTTCCTGCACGCATCTCGATCAGATCCGCGATGTCACTCCGAGCGCAGACGGCTGCGAAGAGTGCCTGAAAACCGGGGACAAGTGGGTCCAACTGCGCATGTGCCTGGTCTGCGGCCATGTCGGCTGCTGCGACTCCTCGAAAAATAAGCACGCCACCAAACACTTCCACGCCACACAGCACCCTCTCATGCAGTCCGCACAGCCCAATGAGGACTGGAGGTGGTGTTACATCGACGAGATCATGGTATAGAGAGATATGACGAAGAATCAAAAAGCCCGTAAAAAAGCGCTGATGATAAAAATGACGCTGGCGCGGGAATCGACGCTCGCTCTGCTGGAATGGGTGCCAGAGGACTATTTTCAGGTGCGCGTCCACGATTTCTACAGTCCAGTCGGATGGCACTTCGGACATATCGGCATGACGGAGGAGTCGTGGGTCTGTGAGCAGGCGCTCCACCGCCCCTGCCGCGATGAGAAGCTGCGTTTTCTGTTCGCCAACATTCCCGACAACCCCAAAGACGCTCGGGTCAATTTGCCCTCTCGGGAGGAGATCGTCACGTATCTTGAGGATACGCGCGAACGTACTCTGCAGGCGCTCGATGAGACCGATCTGGAATCCGACGACCCTCTGATCGCAGACGGCTACGCGTGGGAGTTCGCGCATCAGCATGAGTGCCAGCATCAGGAGACTATCGTCGAACTGCTGCAGCTCATCACGCAGCGCACAGAGCGCGCGGAAGAGGCTTTCTTCGGCAGCGAGGAGGAGCACTGGCAGCCTGCTCCGATGGAGATGGACGCTGTTCCTGGCGGTGTCTTCACGATGGGCTCGGACAGCCTGCTCGTCTACGACAATGAGCAGAATGCGCATGAAGTGGAAGTCGGGGCGTTTGCTCTGGATGCGGCTCCTGTCACCGCCTCGCACTGGCTCCAGTTTATGCGCGACGGCGGTTATCGGCGGCCGGAACTCTGGACACCGGACGGCTGGAAGTGGCGAAAGCAGGAAAATGCCGCCGCGCCGGAGTATTGGATGCCAGCGCCGGACGGCAGGACATTTGCCTATGCCGGAGCGCTCGCCCTGCGGGAGATAGAGCCGGACGAGCCTGTCAGCAGTATCAGCTGGTACGAGGCCGACGCCTACGCCCGCTGGATCGGTAAGAGGCTGCCGACAGAGGCCGAATGGGAGTTCGCCGCCATTGAACCGGAGGAAGCGACGGAGCGCGTCTGGCAGTGGACCTCCTCACCGTTTCTGCCTTATCCTGGCTTCAAGGCGTTCCCCTACGACGGCTACTCTCTGGAACACATGGACGGGAAGCACTTCGTCTGCCGGGGCGGATCGTGGACAACCGATGCCTGCATTCGCCGCCGGACTTTTCGCAACTGGTATGTGCCGACCTATCGGCAGGGACTGCTCGGAGTGAGGTGCGCGCGATGATCGAACTCAAGGGTGTGACGAAACGCTATGGCAATACGGTCGCCCTTCAGCCCACCGACCTCACCATCCCCGCCGGACAGACAACGGCGCTGATCGGACCGAGCGGCTGCGGCAAATCGACCTTGCTGCGTCTGATCATGGGCCTCCTGGAACCGAGCGCAGGCACCGTGCGTTTCGACGGCACTCCTGTCAGCGCGCAGACCGCGCAGGAGCTGCGCCGCCGGATGGGCTATGTGATCCAGGATGGCGGACTGTTCCCGCACCTCACCGCCGCCGAGAACGTACTGCTGATGGCGAAACACCTCAAGCGTCCTCCTGACGCCATGCAGAAGCGCCTGACCGACCTCTGCGCTCTGACCCGATTTCCGCAGGAGGGACTGACCCGCTACCCGGTCGAACTCTCCGGAGGGCAGCGCCAGCGCGTCGGCCTCATGCGCGCCCTGATGCTGGAGCCGGAGGTGCTCCTGCTCGACGAGCCGCTCGGCGCACTCGATCCCCTGGTGCGCGCCGGACTGCAGACCGACCTCAAACAGATCTTCGCTACTCTGGAGCAGACTGTCGTCCTGGTCACGCACGATATGGGCGAAGCGGGCTATCTCGGCGACTCGATCGCGCTGCTCTC
>JAYTGR010000638.1:0-4187 GCA_043733205.1 Chthonomonadaceae bacterium | reverse complement strand
TGCCTTCGAGCAGCTGATCCAGATCCTCATGGTCCGGCAGGCCGTAGTCCACGACCGTGACATCCTTTTCCAGCTCATTCGGCAGTTTGAGATTAGGTGCGAGAATGATGAGGGTCTTGTAGCTGGTCTTGAGAGCAGCGGTCAGGTCGCGCAGACGACGCGTCACCGTGACATCGCTGATAAAGGCGTGGTAATCCTTCAAGACAAAAAGCGCCTGCTCCCGCGAGTCCATGACGGCATCGAGAGCGGCGATGGGGTCGCGGGTCGCATTGTCCCGATGATTCGGGTTCTGCACCATGCCCTGGGTGATGGTCCAGAAGAAGATCTTCTTGCCCCGGTCGCGGGCGATGTTGCGCAGCGCATCTTCGACACGTTTCTCTTCCCAGGAGACGATGTAGATGATCGGGTAGCGGGCGCGGATCAGGGTTTCGAGTTCGATGTCCACTGCGGAAGAGGCCAAGTGCAGATACCTCCGGCAAATAGGTTGCGTCTGGAAAGTGTGTCGGATCGGAGGCGGTCGTCCCTCAGCACGCCGCAAAAGAAGCGGTCAGAAAAAGGCGGCCTCACGGGAGTTATCCTATTATAGTGGATATAGGTCGTCGTCGTCAATGAATGAGACCGAATAGTCGTGATTGCATCGGGTTACTCTCCTAAAGACGGCGAAGGAGCGATAAGTCTACCGTCTTTGCAGCGGCGCAGCGTAAAATTGTCGCTGCGTTTGCGCAGCCTGAAATCGGAGGATGCTCGCAGCGCAGGCGGCGAAGCTGACAGTGCGGACCAGCAGGCGATATCCGGACGCCGAAAACCGGGAGGAGGGTCCGCACAGGACGCCGAAAAATCTCGGAAGATCGCACAGGATTTTGCAGGGGGAATGTTTAACGACATTCTACGGATAGATTTTCATTCCGCGCCGCTGAGGACCAGCCGGCTCTCCACACGCGCAACGACAGGATCTGGTCTGACCCATAGCTTGTCTCCGCTGTATCGCTTTAATCGCAAATAATTCAATCTTATTCTAAGGAGGCTTCTGCATGTCATCGGATATGGATGGACGCGAACATCTGGTCGACGCCGTGTCTTCCCCCCAGGCCGGCACCGAACGGCAGCAAGATCTGCCCGCACTGCCGGGCGATGCGCCTTCCACGGATAACCCGGCTCCCGTTCTGGATTCGACCGATCGGAACACGAACGCCGGCGATACGCCCCCAGCCAGTTCGGAACAGATGGCGATGAGCGACGTCCAGCGTTTCAAGATACGCGACGCCTCCGGTCACGAGTATGTGGTCAGCGGCGATCCGGAAGGCCTCAAACACCTCAGTCATCAGCAGGGCGACAACGATCTCGGTTTCACGGGTACGTGCGGCCTCTGTTCGGTTCAGGATGTTGCCGATCAGTTCGGCCTGAATCTAACCGAAAACGACGTCGTGCGTTTCGCTGCCGAACATCATCTTTGTTCCACCGAAGGCACGCCGGACCAGCGCGGCGGCACGGACATCTATACTCAGGCCGAGCTGCTGAACGACATGCATATCGAGGCTCAGCCCGCGCAGCACATGACCATAGACGAACTCGCGGCGGAGTTCGAGTCCGGCCATAAAGTCATTCTCGAAACCAATGCGGGCGAGCTTTTTCAGGGCATCCTGCCCGACAGCGTCTGCGCGCAGGCGGTTGGACCGGACCCGCATGCCTTTAACCACGCCGTCGTCCTGACTGGCGTAGTGCGCGATCCGCAGACCGGCGCTGTGGTCGGGGTTTTCATCAACGACACCGGCGCGAACCTGGGAGCGCAGTTTATCGATGCGGCGCATCTCCAGCAGGCCTGGGTAGGCACAGGCGGCAACTGTGTGGTTGCTTTTGGTCCGGCTGGCGGACACCCGGCGACGCCCCCTGTAGATCTGTCTCAAAATGCTGCGCCGCACGGAGCGCCCCCGCAGGTTCTGCCGCACGTCATTCCACGCGGCGACACGCCGGGAGGTGACACTGCGACGCCCGAGTCTGGAAAATTGAGCATGATGCCAGCCTTTGTCCTGCCGCTGGTGGCGATCGCCGCCCTGCGGGCCCGCAATCGGCCGAAGCCAAAGAGCTGATGGCATTCCAAACTTCGCCATACGATGGAAACTCTGGAGATCCGATGATAAACGCGACCCTTGAAAATATACTTACCTACAGCGAGGTGCTTGCCCGCCAGCGCGCTGGATTTCTGCGCGCTTCCGAAATTCCCGTGGAGGCTGTCGTCTCCCTGCCCATCCCGACTCTGCGCGCGGGCGAGCCGGGCTTCGCCTTCTTCGCGGTCCCAACCTCGAATGTGCTCCTTCAGCCCGTCGAACAAGGCCCGCCTGACCGCTGGTGGACGGTCAGCGCCAGAAACGGACATCTCCTCGTCTATGCTCTCTGTCGGGTCGTCCCGTTCGCGCCTGCAGGCGACCTGAAGGGCATCACCGTTCCCGCAGACCACAGGACTCTTGCCGAGATCCGGCAGGATGCCAGCGGTATCGAAGGGCAGATGAACGCCCTCGCTCCCCTCTTCTTTGCGGGAGAAGCCGGGGACGCCGAGGCCCGCAAGGCACTGATGCAGCTCCTCGCCAGCCATCTTAAGGAGCCTGTTTTGCTCTACTATCGCGCACTGGCCGCGGATTTCTTCACCTGGCTGGACGCTTAAATAAGGCAAGTGCAGCGGGCAGAAGAGACCCTTCCTTGGGGAATCCGACGCAATCGTGATCGGGCCGGGCACTCCTGCCCGTATTGGGCAGGGACCGGAGTCGGGTGACCCCGCCGAATGACATTCTTTACTATCGAGGAAAAATAATGGCAGCGACCGACCTAAAAACCGTTATTGCGGAACTGCGCCGGCAGATCGCAGGCACTGCAGGCAGCGATATCAAAGAACTGATCGATATTGCCGCAACGCTGGAGATGGCTGCCACGACCAGCGACCTGAACGAGATCCAGGAAAAGCTGGCGTCGGATACCTTTAAACTGATGGCGGTAGGCCGCTTTAAGAACGGCAAATCTACTCTCGTCAACGCCCTGCTCGGCAAGCTGACGAATCCCGTGCCGGACCTGAAACCCGATCAGGGTCCGATGCCAGTCGACGATCTGCCCTGCACCGCCATCGTTACCACCGTGGTCTACTCCAAGCAGCCGTATGTACGGGTCTGGGGCATCGACAGGCGCTGGCAGGAATGGTCGTTTGCCCGCTACCTGCGGGATGCCGTGGCGCAGGACAATCAGGAAGCGACAGATTCCAAACTGAGCGGCATACGGAATTTCGAGGTCGGCTTTCCCGCCGAGCTCTGTGAACCTGGTGTGGAAATGATGGACTCGCCCGGAGTCGACGACGTGCCGGAGCGGGACGAAATCACGCGGCAGGCTATTGGCATTTGCGACACGGCGCTGGTCGTCTATCGCAGCGACGCCTTCGGCGGCATGAACGAAATGCGCTTCGTTTCGGACGATATTCTGGGCGAAAGCACACGCATATTCACCGTCATCAGTATGCGCAACCGTGAGGCGGACGAGCGTTTCCGCGGATTCGTCTGGAACAAACTGATCCATGATGGCCAGGGCGGACCTGCCTACGCCAATCAGGACTTTACGGAATGGGACATCTTTTTCGTCGATTCCCTCAAAGCCTTTCACGCGAAGGTGAGCGGCGATACGGAGGCGCTGACCGCGTCGGGACTGCCCCTTCTGGAGAAGCGTCTGGGCAGATTCTTAGCCGAAGAGAGCCAGTACGTCCATCTGCGCAAGTTCGTGCATAAGGCCAATTTGAGCGCGTCAGCCATCGAGAGCCAGATCCAGCAGCGGAGAGTCGGCCTGCAGGCGGACAGCGCCAAGCTGCAGGAAGCTTTCGCAGCGATTCAGCCGAAAATTCAGGCCGTTCGGCGGCGTGGAAATCGCCTGCCAAAACTGTTTGAGCGCTATAACATCGCCGCTCAAAACGCGCTCAAAGAGAGTTTCGGCGTCATGATCGAGCAGCTGCGCAAGGATCTGCCCGCAGAACTCGCGCCGCGCCCGCTCTCCACTACGGGCCTGAGCGCGACATTCAAGCAGAAACAGCTTTGCACGGAAGCGACGGCCATGTGCCGGGAGATCATCACCACGCGCATTCATGCCTGGGGATCGGCTGCGCCAGGGAAGGCAAAGACACTGAAAAGCTCTGCCGATGCAGCGGCGGGGGAAGAAAA
>JAYTGR010000637.1:0-4188 GCA_043733205.1 Chthonomonadaceae bacterium | reverse complement strand
CAGATGCGGTTCGGCGACGAGCGCGAGGCGGCGGCCTTCGCGCGGATGTTGAATCTGTACAAGACGCATGATGTGGCTTCTCTTCTCTAGCGGGGAGTTATGGGACGGCGGCAAAGTCGATGAATCCGCGTTCGACATCGGTCTGGACCAGACGCACCCGGACCCGGTCCCCGACATCCAGACCCTGTTCGTGGGCGACCACGCGGCCTTCTACCGGGGGATGGAGCAGGCGCACGAAGGTGCCTTTCGCCATCGCTCCTGTAACGATGGCATCGTAAGTCTGGCCGATATGCGTGTGCAGGAGATCGGCGGCGGCGACCTTGCGCATCAGGCGCTCGATCTTACGCGATGCGCTCTCACGCAGATTGCACTGCCGGGCAATGGCCGTCAGCTCATCCGGCGTGTAAGGGGCCGGCTCATGGGCCAGAGAGGCTTTTAACAGCCGCTGGATAATCAGGTCGGTATAGCGGCGGTTGGGCGCGGTGGAGTGCGTGTAGCTGTAGGCTGCCAGTCCGAAATGCCCGTGAATATCGGCTTCAGAGCGGACCAGACTGTATTCGCCCGGTCCCAGCAGTTTGACGATGGTCAGCGAGAGGTCGCAGAAGTGCGCGGGATCCTGGGCTTTGCGCGCGGCCAGAAAACCGGAAAGGGCGGCCGGGTCCGCAGCGGCCGGAAGGGTGTATCCACACCCCTTTGCGACCTCGACAATGCGCGGCCAGCGTTCCGGCGAGCGCACCACGCGCTGCAGGGATGGAATGCCCGCCTTCAGCAGCAGCGAAGCGATGGTGGTATTCGCGGCGATCATCAGGTTCTCGATCAGCCGTTTCGCGTCGTTTTTCTGCGGCAGATCCAGTCCGACGACCCGGCCGTTCTCGATTACCGGGCGGGCCTCGACGGTATCGAAATCCAGCGCACCACGCTCTGTGCGCAGCGCCTGCATCTGCACGGCAGCCTCCTGCTGGAGGAGAAGCTGCTGGTCCAGTCCGGACAGCCGACCGGGAACGGGCGGGTGGGCCGCGCGCGCCTCCAGCCAGTCTCCCGCCTCCTCATAAGTCCGCTGCGCGTGGTTCCGCAGCAGCGCCCGATAGACCGACTGCCCGACGACCTCACCGGCAGCGGAGATCTCCATCTCCACCACGACGGCGAGACGGTCCCGATCCTGGAGCAGGGAGGTTAGATCGGTCGAAAGCGGTTCGGGCAGCATCGAAAAAATAGCGACTCCGGCATAGACCGTCGCCGTATTGTCGAAGGCATGACGATCCAGCGCGGAACCGCGCGGCACATACGTATCGACATCGGCAATTCCGACCCGCAGCAGGATATTGCCGTTTGCCAGACGCTCCGCGACCTCGACCTGATCCAGGTCGCGCGACTCCCGATTGTCGAGCGAGGACCAGAGCAGGCCGCGCATGTCGCGGACATGGGAAGTCTGAAGCGGCCGCTCCGGAGCGGCCTCGATGGCGTGGAGTTCCGACGCGGCCTGTGCGGGCAGCGCCGGAACGAAACCTTCCTCCTGCATGGCGCGAAAAGCTCTGCCGCGGAGGTCGAACTCGGAGTGAGGAGAGGGCTGCATCGGTGGAAACGGTCCCGTCTATTTTTTATGGAAGACGCCGGGACCGACCGAGTAGAGGGCTGCCCGCGCGTCTTTGCCGTTCTCCGGCACCAGAGTCAGCAGTGTCTTGTCCGGCGTTACCGACCAGCGCATGCGAATCGCGCCGCTGTCGCCCTGCGGCGCCTGCTCGGTGTCGTAGGTCAGGGTCAGGAACTCGCCTGAAATCGTCCAGCGCAGGCTGTACAGCATCCTGCCGTTCGTGTCGAACTCCCCGGTGCCATCGGTGTTGAAGAGATAGTCGGATGTGATCTTCGTCGGCGTGCCGTCGGCGGGCTGCACGTCGTCCGTGATCTCCCAGCGTCCGAGGAAACCCTGTTCGTCGTTAGCAGACGGGGGAGAAGCCGGATGGGAAGGAACTGGGCTGGAACTGGGCTGGATGGCGGTGACATGCGCGTCGGCGGGCGGCGCTGGGGCAGCAGGAGGGCTGACCGGAGGCAGTGTGGCGGCAGGGACCGGCTTCGCAGGGCTGGCGATGGGCGGCTCGGCGGGCGGCAGTTCGATGCCGAAGAGGCGCTGCGCCCAGCTGGGGCCGTTCAGGGCGCGCTTGGTCGCGGAGACTCCCCCGAAGAAGCCAAGACCTAACAGAACGGCACTGGAAAACAGCAAAAATTTCGTTCGGCTGCGGCCTCGGGAAGGGCGCGCGCCGCCGGAAGGGGGCAAACTTGTACCAGCCATAAATAGTCTCCTCTTGCCATCTGCGCCGGTACCGGAGTGAAAGAGTCGTGAGAAGGCGCAGCGGGGCTTATCTCTCTCTACGTAATGCAGGCACAAGTGTATTCACCGAATCGCCGCATTCCCAAACCGTTCGGCGGGGCAGGATGGAACGTCGTCAGCGCAGGGTCAGGTGAATCGCGTGGCCCGATGGACTAAAGTCCTTCGCTTGGGCCTGCGGCCGAAGGTCCGCCTGCGCGGACTCGGAACTGGCTCTTCGGCGCAAACTGAATGATCTGTCTGTGCTGGCTTTGTGTCAGTCACAGGAGCAGCAGGAAGCGTCGGAACGGGCTCCTCGGCGCAAACTGAATGACCCTGCCGGTTGGTGGGGCAGACTGGAACGCTGTCTTTAGCGCAGTGTCAGGTGAATCGCGTCCAGAATCTCCTGCAGATCGGGCAGAACTGCGTACTCGAGATCGGGATGGAACGGCACATGCACATCGGCGCGGGCGACAAGCTGGGGCAGGGCGAGCAGGGAGTTGAAACTCGCCTCCTGCGTGACCATCTCCGCGATCAGGCTCTGACCGAACCCTGTCGTCCTGCTGTCCTCATGCACCACGACCAGACGTCCGGTGCGGGCCAGCGACGCCGCGACGGTGGCATAGTCGCACGGAACGATACTGCGAAGGTCGATCACCTCGATCTCGACACCCTCTTCATGCAGGATGTCGGCCGCTTTGAAGGCCAGTTCCATACAGTTGCCCCATGAGACCAGGGTGACGTCCTCGCCGGGGCGCACCGTTTTGGCGAGGCCGAAGGGGACCGGCTCGAACGCTTTGGTCACGGTCTGCCGCTTTCGGAAGATATGCTTGGGCAGCAGGATCAGGGTCGGATCGTCGGCATGGATCGCGGTCCAGAGCAGGCCTGCGGCATCTTCCGGGGTGCTGGGAATGACGGTGCGCACACCAGGAATGTGCGCCCACATCCCCTCGTTGCTGGCGCTGTGCCAGATGCTCCCGCCCGGCAGATAGGCGCCGTAGGGGGCCAGAATGACCAGGGGACACTGCCATTCGCCGCAGGAGCGCCAGCGCAGGGAGGCAGCCTGCGTCATCAGCTGATTGAGCGCGGGAGGCATAAAGTCGATGAACTGCATCTCGATGATCGGCCGCCAGCCTGCACTGGCGAGCCCGACGGCCGCGCCCAGAATGGTGGCCTCGGCCAGCGGAGCATTGAAGACCCGTTCGGGGAAGTGCGTGGAGAGGCCTTTCGTCAGGCCGAACACGCCGCCCTTCGGATCTTCGATGTCTTCGCCGAACAGGATCGTCTGCGGGTTCTCCGCGCAGGCGAGCTGCAGGGTGCGGTTGATCGCGGCGACCATCGTGGTGGGTTCGGTGAAGGTGATCGCGAGCGGGCAGACTGGCGTCGGGGGGGCGTAGAGATGTTCCAGGATCTGCGCGGGATCGGGAGGCGCGGCGGCTTCGGCGCGGCGATAGTCGGCATCGACCTGTTCGGCCAGGGCGGCCAGCTCCTGCTGCCACTCTGCGGGCTGCAGCTCTCCGGTCTCGAAGAGCCGCTGCGCGAGCATCTCCAGCGGGTCGCGCTGCCGTTCGAGGGCGATCTGGTCGCTGTCCCGGTAGAGCCGCTGATCGTCGCTGCTGGTATGCGAACAGAGGCGGTCCATCTCGCACCAGAGCACTGTGGGCCCTTCGCCCCGCCGCGCCCGTGCGGCCGCCTGCCGCCCCGCTTCATACAGTGCGAACGCATCGCGCGAATCGACCCGCACCAGCGTCTCTTCGCCCAGTACGCCAAGCCGGTAGGGCATCATGCGGTCGGTCGGGGTGCTGATGCCGTATCGGTTGTCCTCGATGACGAACAGGACGGGCAGTCTCTCCTGGACGGCGAAGGCGACAGCCTCGTAAAACTCG
>JAYTGR010000636.1:0-1356 GCA_043733205.1 Chthonomonadaceae bacterium | reverse complement strand
CTATGGCGACAGCAATAACCACGCCCCCGCACTGTTTGAAATGAACACTGGCTCCATTCTGCAGGGGCATCCTTCGGTCGGCTCCTGGGTGACCTACGGCCTCGGCACAGAGAACCAGGATCTGCCCGGTTTCGTCGTTATGACGGATCACCGGGGCGGACCGATAGGCGGCGCGCCGAACTGGTCGTCGGGCTTCATGCCGGCCACTTATCAGGGCACTCTCTTCCGCGCCTCCGGAACCCCCATCCTCGACCTGAGCCCCGGTCAGGATGTCTCCTCCGCCGAGCAGCGCAGCAGCCTCGACCTGCTGGCAAAAATGAACGAAGAGCATCTGCACAACAATCCCGGCGACAGCGAACTGGAAGCACGTATCGGGGCCTATGAACTGGCCTATCGCATGCAGGCGCATGCCCCCGAAGTCGTCGATATATCGAAAGAGAGCGCAGAGACGAAGGCGCTTTACGGACTGGACAACGCCCGCACCGAGAAGTTCGGACGCAAATGCCTGATGGCGCGCCGGCTGGTCGAGCGAGGCGTCCGGTTCATTCAGATCTACAGCGGCGGCGGCCACGGGGACGATACCTGGGATGCGCATGGCGACATCGTCGGCAACCACGGCAAGCATGCCGGCGATACGGACAAGCCGATCGCCGGTCTGCTCAAAGACCTGAAACGACGCGGACTGCTCGACAGTACGCTCGTCGTCTGGGGCGGCGAGTTCGGCCGTATGCCGATCTCGCAGGGGGGCAGCGGGCGCGATCACAATCCCGGTGTGCAGACGGTCTGGATGGCGGGCGGCGGCGTCAAGGGCGGCACCGTGGTGGGCGCGTCGGATGAGGTCGGTTACAAAGCGGGTACCGATCCGTATCATATCCGGGACCTGCATGCCACGATCCTGCACACGATGGGCCTGAACGACATGGCGCTGACCTACCTGTACAACGGCCGCTTCCAGCGTCTCACGGAAAACGGCGGCAGGGTCATCAAAGCGGCTTTCGCATAACGACGTCGAGATTAGAGTATAATAGAGCCAACAGGCAGCCGGGGCGCAGGCACACAGACATGAAAACAGTCTGTGTGCCTGCGTTCTAGTCTGTCTCTGAAACTTTCAGGAGAGGTGAAAAGTGAGTCGTCTGGAGGAGCGGTTTGCGATGCTGCGCGCGCGAGGCGAGAAAGCGCTGATCTGTTTTGTGACGGCGGGAGATCCGGATGCGGCGACGACGGTGCAGGTCGTCAAAGCCCTGGCGGAAGCCGGCGTCGATGCGGTTGAGATCGGACTGCCGTTCAGTGATCCGCTGGCGGATGGTCCGAGCATACAGGCATCATCTCAGCGCGCCCTCGATGGCAGTATGACCA
>JAYTGR010000635.1:0-4192 GCA_043733205.1 Chthonomonadaceae bacterium | reverse complement strand
GGCGGCCATCGACGAGAGGCATGCCAGGTGACCGATAGCTGGACCCCCGACAGCGAGGATCAGGCGCCATTGCACGCTGGCTCCGAGCCGCGGGGCGAGATCGCCGTCCTTCAGGCCCCAGACCCCGCCCGAGGTTCCGGCATCCAGAAAGTTGAGATTTTTAGCCTTCAGCTCGTTGTAGTGGCGAACGGAGTCGCTGAAGCGGGAGTTGCCGCCATCGATCACGATGTCGCCAGGGCTGAGCGCTGCTTCGGCTTCGGTCAGAACGGCATCGGTGACTTTGCCGGATGGCACCATGCTCCAGACCACCTTCGGGGTCTGCGTCAGCTTCGCGATCATCTCGGATACCGATCCGGCGGCATCTCCGCCGAGGGCGCGGAGGCGGTCCTGCGCCTCCGAAGAGGGATCGCAGCCGACGACTCGATGCCCATACTGGATCAGACGCTCGGCCATATTGCCGCCCATCTTACCCAGTCCGACTATTCCTATTTCCATTGATATTGTATCTCCTTCATAAATTCATTGATCCAGCGTCACTCTGTCATTCGACCCGGAAGCGTGTTTCTGTTTCCCTGAAATAGAAGGGCCAGCCTGCAGCATAATTCGACAGAGTGTTGGGTTTGCCCTTCTGAAGTTAACGCAGAATGCTCTCTCCGGCGTTAACTTGCCGCATTCCCAATGCGATCTTGACTTTCTGCAGGTCCCGGTGTATAATGGGGGAGCGTTTCGGCGGTTCCGGAATGTCTGTCTCGTGCGCGGGTCGTTAACTCAGTTGGTAGAGTAGTGGACTCTTAATCCATTTGCCCAGGGTTCGAGCCCCTGACGACCCATCCTCCTTCACAATGCCACTTCTTGAATCTCACTGCCATCGTAACCCTCTGTTCTCTTCCTGCACATCTTTCCTGAACTCTTCCGTTTTTGCTTTCCTGCTCGATGTCCGGCAGCTGAAGAAGCCTCCTCAATCCTTGGGATGGGAAACTTCGTCGATGACGATGGCCAGACAGATCAGCATCGGCACGTCCGTGCCGTCGGCAGTCTGCATCCCATAACGATCTTGGATCAGGGAGAACTGCTGGCCAATCTGCGCGACCGTCTGCCCGTTCGTGCGGATCTCGTAGTTCCAGTGCCTCCAGAGGTCGTAGAGGCGGCACTGTTTGAAGCCTGTGGCCGGACTCTGGTTGGGAACCGTTTTTCCGGTGCTAATCGTCAGTGTAAGTAAAAAGAAAGAAGGAGAGAAAAGATGAGTGCAGAGAGCACGGTGTTTGAACAGATCGGCGGCATGAAGACGTTTGAAGCGCTGGTGGACGCTTTCTACGCAGGGGTCGAGGCGGATCCTGTTTTGCGGCCGATGTACCCTGCGCAGCTGGACGACTCGCGGCGGCATACGGCGCTCTTTCTGGCCCAGTATTTCGGCGGTCCGACAGACTATTCGGCGGAGCGCGGACATCCGCGGCTGAGGATGCGGCACGCGCCCTTTCAGATCGGCCCCGATGAACGCGATCGCTGGCTGAAACACATGCTCGCGGCGCTCGGTCAGGTGGGTGTTCCCGAACCCGCCTATACCGTCATGGCAAACTACTTTGCGTCCACCGCAACCTTCCTGATCAATGCCCCCGCCGCCATCCGCATCGCGCCCCTTCCTCACTCGTAGCGCTGTCCGGTTCCAGTCGTACGGCAGGAGGGCTCGTTCACTCCTGCGCGCCGGCTTGCTTGAGCAGTCGGATCGTCGCCTCGGACGATTTGTGCTGCAGGGCGAGTTTCAGCGCCGTCATGCCGTTCGCATCGCGTGCCGTGACATCCGCATGCTGCTTCAGCAGCGCTTCCACCATCTCCACATTCTCGTTGCCCGCCGCCATCATCAGCGGAGTCAGCCCGTTTCTGGACTTCAGGCTGACATTCGCACCCTTGCCGAGCAGCATCTGCATCACATGGACCCGCATCAGATAGAACTTTCGAGTGAGCGCGAAGTGGCCCGCAGGGGCGGCAGTGGTCAGGAAGAGCGCCGTCTGTCCCGCCCGGTTCTGCACATCGACTTTCGCGCCATGGGCCAGCAGGAGCGGAACGATCTTTTCGCCGCCCTGCTCCGCAGCCGTCATCAGCGCGGTGCTGCCGTTCGGATCCGCAATATTTGCCTTCGCCCCCCGTGTGAGCAGAACGCCCGCCTCCGAATCCGAGCCGTTCGTACAGGCATGCATTAGCGCGGTGGTGCCGGCCGTATCGAGCGCGTCGATGCTGCCGCCCACTTTCTGAAGCGCCTGGACTGCTGCAGCATCAAGTTTCGGATGGAGAGCGAGCAGCATGATCGGCGTATAGCCCAGGAGACCTTTCGCGTTCGGGTTCGCGCCTTTTGCCAGCAGCGATTTCACCTCTGCCGTACGATTCTTTGCCGCTGCACGCAGCAGAGCGGCATTCAGCGCCGCCTTCCGTGGAGTGCGCTGACTAAATCCCGGCAGCGCACCGAGCAAAAGCACTGCAGTAAAAACGATACTGCCGGTCGTGGCAAGGAGGACTTCCCCTCTTGCGCGTCGCAGAGCAGTCTGCAAAATCATCAAGTCTGTTCCTTCTTTCTGCAGGGCTGCCATCGTCGGCATCACGTGGATGGCGGGAGGCGGTAAGCATTGGGTGCCGTTTGGCGTCGTTGTGCGTATGTCTCTACAGGCAGAAAGCCCTGTCGGCAAATAGACGTTCTTTCAGCCGAAGCGTCCTGCAGTCTATCCTGGGGTTCTGCGGGATATATTCTTGTTGTGAGGAGAGCAAAATATGGAATCGAATTTTCCACCTGTCCCACCTGTTCCGGCGGTTCCGCCCCTTCCATCGGCCGAGGAGCGTCCTTTTACGCTCTATCAGGCCCGGGATCCGCAGCATCAGCAGGTCGTTGGCTATGTTTTTGAACATCCGGCGAACTGGCAGGCGCGCAGCGAAATCACTTGGAATATGCAGAACATCAGTGTGCCCATGGAGTCCAGTGCGCAGACCTGGGATCCACTCAGCGGCACCTCCGTCAATTTTCTGCCGCAGGCTTCGTTTTTCTGGCTGGCACCCAACTACGGCTTCCATGCGCAGGGTCAGAACGTCATGGGACAGATCTGTCTGCCTCCGAAATCAGCGGGAGAGACGATGGCCCGCTGGATCGTGCCGTCCCTGCGAGGCCGAAATCCCGGTCTGCGCGTAACACGCACCGCTCCGGCGCAGATCGCACAGCGCCTCGGTCTGCCTCTCCCAGGAGGAACTCAGTTCGAAGAGGTCTGCGTGACTGTAGAGTATCAGGAAAACGGCATGATGATGGAAGAGGAGTTCTATGGCATCCGCTTTCAAAACGAGGTGCCGAACTATGGTCCGCAGGGTCTGATCATGCAGACCAACTGGGGCATTCTCCGTCCATTCAGTTTTCGCGCCCTCAAGGGCCGGCTCGACGCGCAGCGTTCCCTCCTCTGGCGTATCGCCGGATCGGTCAGGATCAACCCGCAGTGGGAAAAGCTTCTGGCGGAAATCATGCAGCAGCTTGCGTTCCAGTTCGAACAGTATCTGCAGGCGGGTTATTCTCAGATCCAGGCGGCAGGCCAGTTAAGCCGCGCCATCAGCGCCAACAACGACGCTATGCTGGCGGGTTTCGCCCATCAGCGGCAGGCCGCACATACCTCCTCCAGCGCGCACCACTCCGGCCCTGGCCGCACCACGCATGACAATTTCAGCGACATGATGCGCGGAGTAGAGACGGTGGCCGATCCGTATTGGGGCGAGTCGCAGCAGGATGCCAACTACCTCTATCACTGGACGGACGGACAGGGCAGCTATCAGCATTCGGACGACCCCTTCTTCAACCCGTCCATCGGGTCCACCCAGAACTGGACCCTGATGCAGCCGAAATAGCGTTTACGCTGCCTGCGGCACCCGGTCTGAAAAGGATTACAACGATGGCAAAGGCGCAGCAGAACCGCTCTGAAGAGCCTGACAACTGCCAGGGACGACTGTTTGTGCGGCGAGAGCGCAGACGCAATCGTATCGTGCTGAGGACGTTGTTGTCCGTCTTCTATGTCGGTATTGTGGCACTCCTGGGCTGGGCATTGGGGGCGCATCACCTGCCTTCAGCGCCTGCTTCGGTACTTTGTCGAAATGCTGCCAGTCGAATGCCGCGCGCCAGCGTCCGCCCCAGTGCCAGCCACGCCGCTCGAACGCCCGGACTATCGGTCCG
>JAYTGR010000634.1:0-11063 GCA_043733205.1 Chthonomonadaceae bacterium | reverse complement strand
ACGGTCGGGTCTTTTTCGCCATGAAACACCCAGGCGGGCACGTTTTTGAGGCGGCGGGTCGAGAGCGGTGAGCCGAAGCCGCAGATGGGCGCGATGGCAGCAAACCGCTCGGGATTGGACGCCGCCCAGTCCCAGGTGCCGTGCCCGCCCATGCTCAGCCCGGTGAGATAGACACGTGACGCATCGACACTGTATTTTGCCATCACCTCGTCCAGCATGCCGTTCAGCGTTTCGACATCCCAGCCTTTGCCGCCCGGCGCCTGCGGCGACACGACCAGGAAGGGAAACTCTTTGCCAGCCGCGATAAGTTTGGGCGGGCCGTGCATCTTCACCTTCTCCAGGTCGCTTCCCCGCTCCCCGGAACCGTGCAGAAAGACCATCACCGGCCACTTCTTGTCCGCCTCTTTGCCGTACTCTTTCGGCAGATAGAGCAGATATTTGATGGTGAGGGTCTTGACGACCTGCTTTTCGAACGCCTGAGCCTGCTGGGTGCCGGGCTGTGCCTGCTGGGTTCCAGTCTGTGCCTGAGGTGTACCAGGCTGTGCCTGCTGCTGCCCGTGCGCCGTCAGGCCCTGAGCCAGCGCCAGGGCGAGCAGGAAGGCCGTTCTCATCGCAAACCGTTTGCACTGCATGATCTTCTCCTTGTACCGAGTATCGGGACTACCGAGGGGCGAAGTTGCTGCGGGCGCCGTGGGGCACCTGCAGAATGCGGGGGGCGGGCGGGCGGCGGCCCGCATTAGGATACACTCCGACGGCGGTCAGCGGGCCGCCGAAGACCGCTCCGGTGTCGATGCTGAGTTTGTTGCGCTCGACGAGTACGCGCTGCGTCGGGGTATGCCCGAAGACCACGATCCTGCCGTCGAAATCGTCTTTACTGGAGAGGAAAGGCTCGCGTATCCAGAGACGCAGGTCCCGGCCATCCCCCTCCCCTTCCCACGTTTTGCCCTTGGGCAGCAGTCCGGCATGGACGAAGAAGTAGCGCGGGGTGATGTATTCCAGCTGGGTGGCCCGCAGAAACGCCCAGTGCGCTTCCGGGATCGCTTCCCACCACTTCAAAAACTCCGCGTCGTTCATCTCGTCTTTGTAGGAGTAGAGGGTGTCTTCACCGCCGTTGTGAAACCAGAGACGGGTGTCGTCGGAGAGCAGAAAAGAGTCGGGGGTCGAGCCCCGGTGCGGCGGATCGCTGTCGCGGGCATCGAGCATCAGCTGTTCGTGGTTGCCGCGCAGAAAAATAGTATTGGGACGCTCCTGCTGCAGTGCGATCAGGAGTTCGAGGGTCGCCCTGGAGTCCTCGCCGCGATCGATATAGTCGCCCAGAAAGACCAGAGTGTCCTGCGCGCGCAGCGGCTGCTCTTTCAGCAGTTCCAGCATCGCGCGCAGCATCGTGATCTGACCATGCACATCGCCGATCGCGTAGATCAGGGGATCGTCCCCCAGGGGTGTCTCCTCACGCGGTGAACCAAACAGCCGCATCAGCGCATTCCTCTCTTACAGTCTGGGGATCAGGGGATTTAAAGGTCGCGCACGAACCGGTTCTGCTCGTCTACCAGAATAGCGCGAGCCTTCTCCGGCGCATCGGACAGACAGAAAGCGGTTATGATGACCCGGTGCCCGACCTTTACCCGATGGGCTGCTGCGCCATTGACGATAATGGAGCCGGAGCCCTTTTCGCCTTCCAGAACATAGGTCTCGAACCGCTCGCCGTTGTCTACGTTCCAGACATGGACCAGTTCGCCCGGAATCAGCTCGACCCGGTCGATCAGATCGCGATCGATGGTAATACTGCCGACATAGTTCACGTCGGCTTCAGTGACAGTGGCACGATGGATTTTGCTTTTCAGCAGGGTTAAGAGTCTCATAGCACCGACATTGTACCAGAAAATGAGTTCAGGAAGTTATTCAGGGTCCGGGAGGAGCAGGCATCTGGCGAGCTGGGCCAGAGCGATCGTGCCGGGGTTCTCCGGCGTCCACTGTACCTTGGAGAGCTGCTGACAGCAGAGAGCGAGGGCGAAGCGGCGGCCATCCGGGGCGGTGACCACGCCGACATCGTTGCGCGCGGCATCGATCGATCCGGTCTTTCCGGCGTATTTCCAGTCTTCCGGCAGATAGCGGGGGATGCAGTCGCGATAGGCCTGCGCTTCCAGGATCGTCAGGATCTCCTGACTGAGAGCGGCGGTGCCTATCCTGCCTTCCGCGAGGAGCAGCAGCAGAGCGAGCATCTCCGTCGGGGTCGTCATGCCCAGGCCATATTCGCGGCTGGCGTCGGTGTCCTGCGCATAAGATTTGCGGTAGAGTGTGGTCAGAGGCAGTCCCAGCGCGCGCATGCGGGCGTTGATCGGTTCGACGCCCACCCGCTCGATCACCATATTAGTCGCGGTGTTGTCGGAGACGATCGTCATCAGCACACAGAGATCCCGCAGCGTCCACTCGGTTCCTGCCGTCAGTTGTGTCAGCACCCCGGATCCGCCGACCTTTGCCGCTGCAGTCAGCCTCAGTTTCTCACTCCAGTCCAGCAGCCCCTCCTGCACAGCGAGCGCGGCATGGATCAGAATCGGAAACTTGACGATGCTGGCAGCCTGGCAGCGATGGCCGGCCCGATAGAGAAATGTCCTGTTCGTCTGAAGATCCTGAACGGCAAAAGCGAGCAGGCCTCCGGAATCGCGTTCGATGCGTTCGACAGCGGCCAGTGCCGCCGCATCCAAATTATGGGGTGCGTTTGCGGACAGCGGGCTTTCCTTTCTTCACAAGGGGCTTCGACATGCCTTTTGCCGCTGGCCTCGACGCGCTTTTTGCCGCCGGACGGCGCACTTTCGTGGGGGGCTTCACCGGTTTCTCTGCCTCTCCCAGCACCAGTTCCGGCAGTTCGGCGAGCGTACCCCCCGCATCGAGACGCCGAAAAATCTGGAGTACGGCGTTGTAGTCGGAGGGCTTGTCGAGATCCGTCGCGATTTCGGGGTAGCCGGAGACGAAGACGCGCGCGGGGCCGGCGATCATCTGAGAGACCCGGCTTTCGAGCACAGAGAGCGTGAGGAGGCGCGGCATCAGAGTCTGTGACAGGAGCAGACGAACGATCATGTCCCAGCCCAGCAGGTTGGCCAGTCGGAGCGGGCTCTTGCGGGCACGGTACGCGTCGGCGATACGCTTGCGCTGACCGATAATAAACTGCGGGCGCGCCAGCATCATATTGCCGCCGGTAAACAGGCCTTCTTTCAGCTTCAGTGCGGTGCGCTTCAGGCCGGGATAACGCCGATAACAGCGGGAGACCGGAACGATGGGATAGACGACGCTGGCGCCGCTCTGGGCGGCGTTTTCGAGAGCGGCGGTCAGGAAGTCGGTCACCGCCTCGCCGGTCAGAAAGGGCAGATCGCAGGTGCAGATCAGCACGAAAGGCGCGTCCCCATTGACGACCGCGCCGGATACGGTGTTGGAGACGAAATCGCCCTTGTCTGGCAGACGCGAGTAGTAGTCCGAGGGCGGCACTTTGCCGATGACGGTGATCTCCCCGCAGAGTTCGCAGGCCCGCAGCGCCTCGACGACCCGCAGCAGCATCGGCTTCCCACCGATCTGAATGAGGGCGCGATTGCTGACGCCGGTGGCGGCCTCCATATCCATACTGGCCCGCCCGCCCGCGAGTATGACGATTGGGATGCGCGGCAGCGGCGGACGTTCGCTCGCCAGCGCAGGATCGCTTCCCGGCACAGCCTCGTTTATCGGCGGATTCTCGCCCGCCAGGAAAGATCCGCTCTCCGGCTGAGCCTCGCTCAGCTGGGGCGTCCCGCCCAGAGGCGGAGTTTCACTTTCCGGCACCCTCTCACTCACCTGCGGATTTTCACTCTCCAGCACGGTCTCGCCGATCGGCGGCGTATCGCTCATAAAGGTTTTCCTTCCAGCGGATCGGATTCGGCGCGGTTCAGGGACCGCGCGATGGAAACGTACGGATAGCGGCCCTGCAGTCGGTCCGCTGTCCGCTGTGCGGCCACGGCATCGGGGGCGACCCCGTAGAGCGCCGCGCCGCTGCCGCAGAGGTGGGCCGTCAGAGCGCCCGCCATCATCAGTTCGTCGTGCAGCCACGCGAGGCGTGGAAAATGGGTAAAGACAGGCAGCTCGAAGTCGTTGCACTGGAAGGCCAGCAGACGGTCTCGGTCGTCCGCCCGAAGCGCCTGTTCGAGCCGCCCCGTCGCTCGATGGGAGGCTCGTTCCGGGATCGCGTCGAGCTGACTGTACGCCCACGCGGTCGAGACGCTCTCCTCCGGTTTCACGACGACCAGCCAGCAGGGCGGCGCGTCCGGCAGCGCGGTCAGGTTCTCGCCGCGCCCTCGGGCAGTCGCGGTCCCGCCTACCAGGAAGAAAGGCACATCGGAGCCAAGCGCGGCCGCGCAGGCGTGCAGCGTGGAGACAGGCAGATCGAGCCCCAGCAGCGCGTTCATTCCAAGCAGCGTCGCGGCCGCATCGCTGCTGCCGCCCCCCAGGCCTGCCTGCGCGGGAATGCGTTTGACGAGGTGCAGCCCAACGCCGCCCTCGATGCTGTGTCCGGCAGCTTCTGCGGCTGTCAGCACGCTTTGGGCCGCTCTATAGACCAGATTGGTCGCATCGGCCGGTATCTCTGCGCCTTCAGGAGCATCGCAGGTAAACCGGAGACCGGGCTCCTCCTGCCGCGTCAGCGTCAGCGTGTCGTGCAGTGAGATGACCTGCATCACAGAGGCCATGCTGTGATAGCCGTCGGCGCGTTTGCTGAACACGTCGAGCGTCAGATTGATTTTGGCGAAAGCGCGCACCGTCCGGGACGATGGCGAAAACGGGTTTGCAGTCATTATATTTTTCAGGGCAGGGCAAAGCGCTGCGCGTCGTGTACTGTATCGCTCGGCGCAAAGGCGAAGAATCGAAACGGGATCTCGATCGTGGCTCCCGCAGGGACCAGGTCGCCACGCTCCAGACTGGTCCAGATGCCGCCGAGCGACGAGACCAGGCTGGTGTTTCCGCTGACCTGGACCTCCGTGGTCCAGCCCTCCAGGGGCGCATGCGCAGGCCACGCGAGGCCGAACGTGACGCCGCCCCGATGTGCAGCGGCCATGCGCGGCGCTTCAGGAGCCGCTGGGACTTCGGCCGGCAAAGCGATCGCTCTGCCGTCTGCGCGCCCAAGTCCGCCTCCAGGCGGGTCTGTCTGCACCAGCAGTCCCGGCAGACGCACGCCGAACAGCCGGGTGGTCTGCCGTGCCGTCAGCCGGATCCGGCCCTCGATCACCCCGGTGTCCCGATGCGTTCTCGCAGTAAATTCTGCAGTCCAGCGCGTGCCTGCATCGCCGGAGAGCGTCATCGACCCGTCGTCCCGGCCTGCCCGCGCCGCCGTCTCCTGCCAGCGGAAACGATGCCACCAGGCTTTCTGTCCATCTTCACTGGCAAGCACCTCTATCAAAGAGTTGACTGTCGCCAAAACGCGCCAGTTCGGGCCTTCTTTCGCCGCCAGGGAGAGCACTGCCTCCTCGCCTGCGGCGCTTCGCACATGCAGGGAGACGCGGTCGTTGGCAAGCCAGACCTCGCCGGGACGTGCGACCGCGACCGGTCCTGCGGCGGTGCCTGCGCGAATACTGCCGAGAGCAGGCTGGGAGGCAAAATGGGGGATGGCAGCAAGCACGGCACGCGGCAGATCGACCAGGGGAGCCGTCGGCGCAGGCGCATTCGGAGGAGTCGCGGCTCTGCCCCCGGCAGGCTCTCCCTTCCCCGCAGAGACCGTTTCCGGCCCCGCCGCATCGCTCTGCATCATAACCGCCGTCAGCAGTCTGCTTCCGGCGCCGGGAGCAAGCTGCCAGCGAAATGCGACGCTCTGTCCGGGAGCGAGTTCGGGAAGGGTGGGTTTGATCTCGCCCGAAGTATAGTCCAGGCCGACCAGGGGATAGCAGTAGAGCCGCACGGAGTTGGCAGGCAGCAGAGCGGTTCCCGCGTTGCGCAGGATACAGAGTATCGACACATTTTCTGTCCCGACCGAATAGCCCCGTTCCGCCCCAAAATACTCGACCTGCAGCTCCGGCTTCAGCGCACCGGCCGGCTGCACCCCGGCCGCAGCCTTCGGCGCTCCCGGAACCGGTACGCTGTTCTGCGCCACAGCCCGCCCTGCTCCCCACCCCAGCAGCAGGCAGAGAGACAGCACAGCGCGGCCTGCCGCGGAGCGGCGAGTCGCATTACAATAGGAAAACCAGGCATGAGAAAAGACCACAAGACGTTCCTGACACGGGCGAAAATTGGACAGAGGGGAGAGGCTGGTATCGAAGATACGTTCCTGCCGTCCTCATCTAACTCTCATTATACCGCCAGGAGATGTAAAAACCGGAATCGGATCAGTGACCGGCGTAGTAGTCGTAGCCGCGTTCGGCCCAGTAGTCGGCCGGGCGCGTATCGGTGTAGGTGATGGTGCCGATGCGCTGCAGGTTTTTGATGCCGTACTTGATCGGAATGGCCAGACGCAGAGGCGCACCGTGATTGAGCGGCAGGTCCGCCCCGTTCATCTCGTAACAGAGCAGGGTCTGCGGATGGACGGCGCTGGCCATGTCGATGCCGACATAGTACTCGCCGCTGGGGGTCACAAATCCGACATACTGCGGCAGGTCGTCGAGGCCATGTTCCAGGTCGATCGGCTTTCCGCTCTTCGTGGGCGGCGGATATTTCAAAAGGAAGTCGCGGAAAGGTGTGCCGCCCCAGTTGACGACGTCCGCCCAGCCTTCGATGCACTTCAGCTGCACCGTCATATCGACCTTTGGAAACGCCTTGATGACGTCCAGGGTCAGGCGCACGGCAGGCACGGCATCGTCGTCGGTCGTGGTGGCAGCCGACATATCCTTGAGGCCGACCAGGGCGAGTTTCCAGGCGGTCGGATCGAAGTCATCCGGATCCGGAACGACGGTGGCGTTCGAACGCGGCTCTCTGGCCTGATCGCGGGGAAAGGTCGCTGCCGGTCTGCTCTCCCGAAAGTAAGCCTGGGTCAGTTTGGCGTCGATCTCCAGCGCGCGCCGGAACGGCCAGGCAACGTCGCCGTCCCTGCCGGGCTTCAGTTCTTTCAGCCACCACCAGCCCGAGCCTGCTGCCGCCACGACGATCGCGCCGCTCAGGAAACTGCGCCGCGACATCCGGCGAATGCGCCGCTCCGCCTCTTCGTCGGAGAGCGCTTCTCCGGCATACGGCATCGCCGGCCCCGTGGGTTTAAGAGGCTCCGTACTATTGCTGTCGCTCATAATTCTTCGTTCCTTGCTGTCGATATCGGGTCCGCCCAAAACAGGCGGCGCTTAGAGCGGCTTTTCTTCGGCGGCGACCACTTCATAGCCGGTGATCATGGCCCGGAAGTTGTTCCAGCCGGCACGGATAACCTGCATGATATGGATGCCGAAGAAACCTACATAGCCCATCGTCAGCCAGAAGTGGAACCAGCGCGCCCACTGGTAACCTCCGAGCAGCGCCGTCATCCAGGCGAACTGAACGGGCTTGTAGATCGCGATGCCCGTCGCAAGGGAGCCGATGCCCATCAGAATGACCGATGTATAGGCGATCTGCTGCGCGCCGTTGAACTTGCGCCGCGGCGGATGATGCCTGCTCAGATGCAGATCGTGCAGGACGACCTGAAAAGCCTCCTTGAGGGTATTGCGGTTCGGAATCAGATACCGCCATTCTCCGGAGAGCGTCGTATAGAGCACGTAGAGCAGGCCGTTCAGGAAGAAGAGCCACATCACCAGGAAATGCCATGCCAGCCCGGCAGCCAGTTTGCCGTTAAGCTCGTAGAGAGGCGTATCCTGTTTGTGCAGCAGGTTGGTCGCCGGATGATAGAAGGCGTCCGGAAACAGATGGAACAGGGTATGGGAACCCCAGCCGATGCGAAAGACATCGTTGGCCCAGTAGATCAGCAGGCCGCTCCAGATCATGATCGCCAGCACCGGGAAGTTGATCCAGTGGAACCAGCGGATCGCCAGCGGGTGTTTCTTTTCCAGTCTTTTCATTACGCCCTCTCTTACTCCTCGGTCTCGACGAGGGCATGTACGATCCGTTCCCACAGTTCCGGCGGCGTTTCCAGCCGGGCCAGCCGGGCGCGCATCTGCTCCAGCAGCTCCTTTTCGAAGCCGAACTTGCGCTGACACCGATGGCAGATCTTCAGATGCCTCTCGACGCGGCGTATCTCCTCCGGGGAGAGTTCCCGGTCGAGATAGTCGTCCAGGCGGGCGATCATCTCTTTGCAGGTATATAAGTTGATGATGGGGAGCATCAGTTCCCTCCCTTCGTCTGCAGGCGCGTCCCGCCGGAAGACGGCTCCTGCACGAGTTCCCACAGAGCACGCTGCAAAATTTTGCGCCCTCGGTGCAGACGCGAGCGCACAGTGCCGAGCGGACAGCCCAGAATATCGGCGATCTCCTGATAGGGCATTTCCTCTACAAAGTAGAGCGCGGCAACGACCCGAAACTCTTCCGGCAGCGCGGAGATCGCCGCCACCATCTGTTCGGTGCCGATGCGCTCCAGGATCTGTTTGGCAGGATCTTCGTTTCCCTTGGTCCAGCCGCTGAGGGTCACCTGGGTATAGAGAGAGAGGTCGGGTGCATCGTCCAGGCTGGCAGCCTCCGGCTCCCGCTGCTTTTTACGCACCTTGTTCAGGAACAGGTTCGTCAGGATGCGTAAGAACCAGGCTTTGAAGTGACTGCCGGGCTGAAAGGTATGAAAAGCGCGGTACGCCTGTATGGCAGCGTCCTGAACCAGGTCTTCGGCGTCATCCCTATTGCGGGTCAAATGCAGCGCCACGCCGAAAGCGATCCGGGTCAGCGGTTTCAGCAGGCGTTCGTACTCCTGTTTCGAAGCGGGCGTAGTCACAGCGTCGTTCATTACGGTTCCTTATGGGGGAGCGGGACACAGTGTCAGTTTCCGCCCTGAACTCACAGAATCCTGTACGGAACCGAAATGGCGGCGCGTTTCCGGCCGTCAGCGCCTTCTCCACAGTGTCAAGGATAATAACACCCCTGGACCCTGACAAGTTCCGCACAGCGTGTCTGCCTTGAAAAAATCTTCCTTCGGACCACGCCCCTTGACAGACCGGGCGATGAGTGGTTCAATAGAGAGACAGGATAGAGCGCATAGGGAGACAGGGTGCAGACGACGACAATCCAGGTAGATCCCGAGAATCCGGAGCCGGAGGCGATCGCGCAGGCAGCGGAACGCCTGCGGCAGGGAGATCTTGTGGCTTTCCCTACGGAGACCGTATACGGTCTGGGAGCGAACGCCCTGAATGCGGAGGCGGCCGCGCGGATCTTCGCCGCGAAAGGCCGCCCGGCACGCAACCCGCTGATCGTACATGCCGCCGATGTGGATGCCGTGCGCGCCATCGTCACCGCCTGGCCGGACACAGCGGCCCGGCTGGCAGAGGCGTTCTGGCCTGGCCCTCTGACCCTGGTGCTCCCCCGTCACGCGAGTATTCCCGACATCGTAACGGGCGGCGGACCGACGGTCGGCGTGCGCATTCCGGCGCATCCTGTGGCTCTGGCGCTTCTGCGGGCGGCGGGCGTTCCGGTCGCGGCCCCGAGTGCAAACCGCTCGCTGCAGCTCTCTCCGACGCGGGCCGAGCATGTCGCCCGCAGCCTCGGCGGCCGTATCCCGCTCATCCTGGACGGGGGCGCCACCAGCGGTGGGCTGGAATCGACCGTACTGAACCTTAGCGGCGATGTTCCTCAGCTGCTGCGACCGGGCCTGATCGATCCGGCACAGATCGAGGCGGTCATTGGGCCGATACAGAGGTCTGTCAGCCCTGCGCCGCCGGCAGAGGATGGACCGTTGCCCGCACCGGGGATGCTCTCCCGGCACTATGCGCCGCGCGCGCCCCTGGAACTGCACGCAGACAGCACGGACATAAGAGTGCGCATACACCCTCTCCTGCTGCAGGGCAGACGAGTCGGCTGGCTGACGTTCGGTTCGGCGGTTCCTGCTCTGCCGGGCCTGGTGGTTATGTCCATGCCGCGTGATCCGGCACGCTATGCTGCCCGTCTCTATACCGCTCTGCACGAACTCGATGCGGCCGATGTCGATGCGATTTTCGTCGATACCCCTCCGGATGAAGAGACCTGGCTTGCCGTAAGAGACCGCCTGGAACGCGCCGCTGTCGCGGCATCCGACTGAAAAAGGAGTTTGAAACTATGCGCCATCGCGCTTTCGCTTCGCTGCTGCTGACGGGCCTGACACTGACCGCTTTCGCCCAGACTCAGTACCATCCTCTGGAGGTCGGAAGTAAGCCCGCAAAGTCCAGTCCGAAACCGGTAAAACTCGCCGTCTGGTCGGCAAAACCGGGTTCGTCCGCCCGGCTGGCTTCTGAAAAGCTTTTGTTCGGCTGGTCGATTCGCCCTCCGAAAGGTTTCGTCTCCACGCAAAAATCGGACAGCGGCAACCAGGTCTTCATTTTTCAAGGCGACCCCCGTCCGGACGGTTCCGCTCCCATCCTCTGGGTCATTACCGGGGACAGGCGCTCTGCCCCGGGCAAAAAACCCCAGGATGAGGTGATTATGGATGTGTACCTGATCCAGCTGCATCAGAATCGCGGCAACTGGAAAACGACACCCACGGAGTTCGGAAGCATCCAGGGCAGAAAGTTTATCCGGCGGCGCTGGAGCGCCACCGAGGAGACCGGCGGCGGCGCGCGCCGTGTGCGCGGCACCGTCTATCTCACCCTGCTGGGCGCAAAGTATGCCGCCGTCACGATGCAGGATGCCGACCCCGGCGCCAGCTCGACTCTCAGCCTGATGGAGGCTTCGATGCTCACCTTCCATAAGCGGTGACGTTTCTGCCCCGGAAGCCCCCCTTTCTGTAAGCGTCCGTTCTGTGCAGCCAGAGAAAGAAACGTACTATGGGAACCACGACCGCAGCGGAAGAGAGTGCGCTTTCAGCGCCCGCAGAGCCCGCCGCAGCGGGGCGTTCGCTCGGGTTTGGGCGGCGCGTGCTGTGGGGTATCGTCCTGGGAGGCGCTGGCGCGCTCTGCTTCCCTCCGCATGCGTTTCCGCTGCTGCTGCCCTTCGCGCTGACGGGGCTGTTTGCCCTCCTGCAGGAGATGACCC
>JAYTGR010000633.1:0-11064 GCA_043733205.1 Chthonomonadaceae bacterium | reverse complement strand
ATTGTACACGGATGCTTTGTTCATGAAGAGGTAAAGCAGTGCCCCGGAACTGGGATTCTGCAGAACCATATCCGTATATCCGTCTCCATTGTAATCGGTGATCGCAGCGATTTGATACCCGCTCGGCAGCGTGAAATTCGGAGGAGTCCCCGTAGGTGAGAGACCCTTGGCCGAGTGCGTAAGACTTTAGACGCGCCCCCCGTGCGGACAGTCGGCTCCTGAAAATCAAAGACGGCGTTGGTGGGAGTTAGGAAGAGAGAATATCCGGTTCCTCGTGCCATGAATCGGACATTTTTGTCTGTCTGCCCCATATTTGCCTCGAAAGACAGGGGACTGTGAGCGATGGCAGCCGGCACTAGTGACGCGGACATTGGCACAGTCTGCGCGGGGTGAGGAGACACATGCGGAAGCGGCATGCTCTGGGCGTGCGCAAGCACTGGAGTGGCAAGTGTCAGACAGAGCATTAGAGTGCCGCGGACAGACTTGATCAGACGAAGCGAAACGACATCGTTCATATCATCCTCCAATAGAGTAGTGTGCAGCAGGACATACTGTCTGCGTGCTCAGCACCTTACGACAATCGGGTCATCGATCCGTTCAGCAGCAGCCCCCTGATGAGAACGGACGCAGCAGATACCCTATATATATAAGTCGCGAAAACGTCGAAAAATGCAGGTAAATCCACTTTTTTTCAATCCGACTAGAAATCTGTGTATTCTGAATGACATCCTCTCGAAAAAACACGGCATGTAAATGCACTATCGAATACAACTGCTGGCTGATTAATAATTCACAAAGGCTGTCTTTAACATATTGCAAACTGATTTCATGGCGTAGCTTCCCGTAAACCTGAGAGGTGAAGAATCAGAAGCGAACAATAGTGCGTCTCTCTTCAAGGAGGAAAAGAGACGCACTATTCCAGTTGACTTACGGGCAGGAATAGGTTACAATGCTTAACAGGCACTCCCAAATTCTGTTCGGGTATCCACCACGCTGAGGAGAAAACATTATGTCGAAGAGAATGCTGCCGGGTGCAGCGCTGCTGGTCGTACTGGCACTGGCGCTGACGGCGCGTCATGGTCTGGCACGCGGGGCGGGAACGTATAAAATCGGCAGTCACATCGCCGACTTCACGTTCAAGACCGATCAGGGCAGGACGGTAAAGCTGTCGGATTACCGGGGAAAAACGGTCGTTCTGACTATGTTTGCCACCTGGTGAGGCGGCTGCAATGAGGAGGCTCCTCATTTAGAACACGAGGTCTGGCAAAAGTTCAAGACCCGTCACGTTCAGGTTCTCGCGCTCTCTCTTCAGGAAGGTGTGCCGGATCCGTTTACCAAACTCAAAGCTTTCCGGAAACAGCATCAGGTGACTTACCCGATCCTGTCGGACGAGAAAGCCACGGTTATCGGCAAGTTCGGCTTCAGCGCCATACCCACTACGGTGATTATAGACAAAAACGGAACCTATGTCGCCAATCCCCAGACGATGGACCAGGTCGTCGCAAAACTGGAAAAAATAGCGAAGTAGCGCCGTTCCCTGGTGAGAGCCTTTTCCAATAGCTCTCGCCAGGGATTTTCGCTATTCGTGGCGGAGAGCCTCGATCGGGTCGAGGCGGGAAGCCCGGATCGCGGGGTAGATGCCGAAGAAGATGCCAACGAAGGCCGAGAACGCGAAGGCACCCAGAGAGACGCTGACCGGCAGATAGATATTCAGCCCTTTCGCGCCCGTCTGAGGGTCTACCATAGCCGGAATGAACTGCGTGATGAAGCCGACACCGTAGGCGAACCCTGCGCCAACGGCGATCCCGATCAGCCCCCCCATCCCCGAAACCGTGGCGGATTCGATCAGAAACTGCATCAGGATGTCGCGCCTTTTCGCGCCGATGGCTTTGCGGATTCCGATTTCGCGCGTCCGCTCCGTCACAGAAACCAGCATGATATTCATGATGCCGATGCCCCCGACCAGCAGCGCCAGGCCAGCGATCGAACTGAGCATAATCGCGAAGATAGCGAGTATCCGGTTGATGCTGTTCAGGATATTTTCCTGGCTATCGACATGAAAGCCGGGCAGATTGTCGTAGCGGCGCATCAGCATCTGCCAGACCTGATCCATCGCCTGATCGATTCGCTTCGGGTCCTTTGGCTCCGCGAACACGACCCCTACGCTCTGCGTTCCCAGCATCCGTTTCTGCGCGGTAGACAGCGGCATGTAAACGGTTTTGTCGGCGTCCCCCTCTAACGAACGGCCCTTTGCCTTGAGAACCCCCACCACCGTCAGGCTGAGCCCCTGAAACTGCAGACTATGCCCGATAGGATCTTCGTTCTTAAAGAGGCCGGTGGCGACTTTGGGACCGATCACGCAGACTTTCGCCCACGTGTTCATATCCTCGTCGGAGATAAAGCGGCCATGCGCCACAGAGACGTTGCGCAGGCGTTCGTAAGCCGGCATGACGGCGTTGCCGGTCACTTTGACCTCCTGATCGTTGACCCGCACCTTGCCGTCGCCGCCCATCGGCATCTCTGCGGAGAGATCCTTGATGAGATCGCATTCCGTTTTCATCGCCTCGATGTCGGTCATCTTCATGCTGTCGATACGGCGGGTCGTCGCCTTGACGTCGGCCCCGCTCGGCTCGTAGTAGATGATGATCAGACTGGAGCCGAGACGCTTGAACTCGTCCGTGACACGGGCCGAGGCGCCGTCCACGATCGCCACCATGATGATGACCGAGCTGACGCCGATGATAACCCCGAGCATCGTCAGGAACGACCGCAGTTTGTTCGCCAGGAGATTGGCCATGGCGGTCTGTATGGAGCGAAAGAAGTTCATGATCCAGTTCCTGTCGCCTTAGCCGCCGCGGCCCATATCGATGTCGATGGTTTTGCGCACGGGACCGGTGAACGGATTGGGGCGCACCCGGTCTTTCTCTTTCAGTCCGGAGACGATCTCCACGTAGTCGTCGCCCCGCAGGCCGGTGACGACCTCCCGCTTCGCCGCCGTTTCGATCGGCTTGCCGTCTTTGACCGCGGACGTGACCAGCATGACGAACGATTTCCCCCCCACCGTCTCCACACAGTTGGCCGGCAGGCGCAGCACATCGGTCCGCCGCGCAACGATGATCGCACAGCGGGCGCTCATCCCCGGCTTCAGGCGCTTGTCGGTCTTCTCCACGCGAATCTCGACCGGAAAGCGGACCACGCCCTGACTGCTTCCGCCACCGCCCTGACCGGCAGGGTCGGCGGAGAGCGCCGACGTCGCGACCTTGCGCACGACAGCCGGAAAGACGGTGCCCTTGGCAGAGTCGAGCGATACCTCCGTCAGCAGGCCCAGCCGCACCTTGGAGATGTCGACTTCGTTGATGTTGATCTTGATGAGCATGGTGGCAAGATCGGAAATCTGGAAGATCGCCGTGCCGGAGGAGAACGAGCCGATGGCCGAGGTGATGAGTTCCCCCTGTTCGACATAGCGCTTGGTGACGACGCCGGACATGGCGGCGCGCAGCGTCGTGTCGTGCTGATGAACGAGGTTTTCGTTCAGCTGGTTCTGTATCTGGCTGACTTCGGCCTCCGCCGCCTTAATATCGTCGCCGCGCATCGCGTCCTGCGTTTTGCCGGACCGGGCGGATTCTAATTGCGCGAGCGCCTGACGATAGGATGCGCGGGCGCTGTCGAGTTCGCTGCGCTTGGTCAGAGGGGTGACCGTGGTGCGTGTCTCGTCCAGGGCGACTTCCAGCTGATGCACCTGGCTCTCGGAACTGGCGATCTGATTGCGTATATTGTTCTCTTCGAGCTTGTTGGTTCGCTCGATGCGGTCGAGCCGATCTTTGACTTCCCGCAGATGCGAAAGCGCGACGCCCGTGTCTGTTTCCGCGCCATCGACCGCCTGCTGCGCGACGAAACCCTTGGCGAGCAGCTGGCGCTGGCGGACCAGATTACGGTTCGCGTTGTCCGCCTGCGCCTTCGCCTGATCGTAGGCGGACTGCGCCGCCACCACGGCGTTGGGATGGGTGGACTCCACCATAAGGTTCTGGTTGTCCAGGAGCGCCTTTAGATTGGAGCGCGCCGATTCGAGGCTGGCCTGCGCGATCTGAATGCTCTGTTCGGTAAGCTTCGGCTGTACTTTGGACTCTGTCTCGGCGATTTCAAGGCGGGCTTTCGCGCTTTCGACGTTCTGGCGCACGGAATCGATATTGGTGGAGGTCTGACTCTGCTGGTAGTGGGAGTTTTTGCGGGCGGACGCCAGACGCGCCTCGGTGCCTTTCAGCTGCGCCCGCAGCGCCGCGACCTGGCTGTTGATCTCTTCGGGATCCACCATCGCCAGGGCCTGCCCCGCCAGAACCGTCTGCCCTTCATCGATGAGAAGCTTCGCGATGCGTCCGCCAACCTTCGACTTCACTTCGACTTTCTTTAACGGTTCGATCGCGCCGTTCTCGACGACCTTGATCTCGACGTTCCCCCGCCGTACGAGCTCACTGCGCAGCTCTTCTGGTGCAGACTTCATCAGAGCTTTTACCCCGAACCAACCGATAATCACGATGAACAAAAGCGATAAACAGCCGCCCAGTACGACCTTCTTTGCCATAGCTGCATGCACCCTCTCTCACATACTGCATTCTCAAGTCTTATCCTAACCGATTACGACCACCGGTACTTGTTGGTTTCACCGATGTCCCCGTCTCGATCAGAAGGTTCCATCCGTATTCGTCCCTGCGCGTCGGCAGGAGTCCGCCTCGTATGCGTGGAACTGAGAACGGTGAATGCAACAACAGCGCGAAGGAATGACGATGCCGCAAAAGGTATGTGTGATCGGGCTGGACTGTGCTGCCCCCGAACTTGTGTTCGAACTCTGGGCAGACCGTCTGCCGAATCTCCGCAGGATCCGGGAACGCGGCGTGTGGGGACCCTTGACAAGCACGATCCCTCCCATCACCGTTCCAGCCTGGATGTGCATGATGACCGGCAAGGATCCCGGGACGCTGGGTATCTATGGCTTTCGCAACCGTCGGGACCACAGTTATGATGGCCTGCAGTTCGCGAGCAGCCGTCTCGTCCACGAACCGACGGTATGGGACATTCTGGGCGAACATGACAAGCGGTCCATCGTTCTGGGCGTGCCGCTGACCTACCCGCCCAAACCGATGAATGGGCTGCTGATAGGGGATTTTCTCGCGCCGGACACGCGCAGCGACTATACCTATCCCTCTGAACTGAAGAACGAGATTGCGGCCGTCGTAGGCGACTACCTCTTCGACACGCGCGATTTTCGGACGGAGGACAAAGAGCGGCTGCTGGCAGATATCTACGCGATGACTCGGCAGCGATTCGCCCTCGCCCGTCATCTCGCGACCACGAAGCCATGGGATCTCTTTGTGATGGTCGAGATGGGACCGGACCGGATCCACCACGCTTTTTGGAAATATTTCGATCCACAGCATCCGAAATACGTCGCAGGCACTCCTCTGGAGCATGCGATACGGGACTACTATGTCGCTCTCGACGCCGAGATCGGAAGTTTCCTCTCCGTTCTGGACCCGGACACCCGGCTGCTGATCGTGTCGGATCACGGGGCGAAGCGCATGGACGGCGGCATCTGTTTCAATCAGTGGCTGATACAGGAGGGGTATCTGGTTCTGAAAGAGCCTGTGCGGGAGGTGACCAAGTTCAGTCCGGATCTGGTGGACTGGCAGCGGACCACGGCCTGGGGAGACGGAGGCTACTATGGCCGGCTGTTTCTCAACATCGAGGGGCGCGAACCGAACGGTGCGGTTCCCCCTGCCAGGGCAGAGAGCCTGCGTGTGGAACTGACGACACGTCTGGAGGCGCTTGGGGATGAAAACGGCAGCAGCATCGGAACACGCGTATTCCGGCCGGAACAGACCTACGCCGCGATGCGCAACGTCGCCCCCGACCTGATCGTCTATTTCGGCGATCTGCACTGGCGGTCTGTAGGCAGTATCGGGCATGCGTCGGTCTGGACGCATGAGAACGATACCGGCCCGGACGATGCGAATCACGCCCAGGAGGGCATCTTCCTGATGGCAAAGGCGGGCGACCTGCCATTTGGCGACGGCATGCGCCGCGAGGGGCTCTCGATCTACGATGTCGCGCCGACGGTGCTGGACGCGTTCGGCATCGTTCCACCGCCTGGAATGGGCCGGCAGTCGATCGCAGCCGGGCCTCCGGCGCGGTTCGACGATGCTTATACCCCGGAAGAAGAGGCGGAACTCGCGCGTCGGCTGGAAGACCTCGGCTATCTTTAGACGGCGGCCTGGCCTCGGCGATGCAATCCCGGTTATCCCCGGCCCCGGCTTACGGGAATTGAAGGGCCTATGTGGACACAACAACAACTTGTGGACGATCTTACAGACATCGGACTGCCTGCAGGCAGCGCGGTGCTGGTGCATGCCTCATTAAACGCTGTCGGACCAATGGAAGGCGGAACCGAGACACTCGTGGCGGCGTTCCGGGAGGTTCTGGGCGCCGCAGGAACCCTCCTGGTCCCTGCCTTTGGGACAGACGGCTTTGCGGAGGCGGTATGCCGGCAGCCCGATGCCATGCGCAGCGAGCATCCGATTCTGGCCTTCGTGGCGCTCGGTGCAGACGCCGAGGCCCTGACCTCGCGTGTCCCGTTCCACTATCCGCTTGGATCGGAGGGGCCTCTGGCGCGCCTGCACCAGCGCAACGGCTGGATCCTGCTGATCGGCGCAGGGCATACGAGGAACGCCTCGCTGCATCTTGCGGAGATCTGGGCGAATGTACCGTATGTCCACCGCACCGCTCTGGTGAAGACGGCGGGCGGCGCAGAGACGGCCATGATGGGCAGTCCGGACTGCAGCGCGGGATTTGCGAAAATCGAGCCGCTGCTCCGTCAAAGCCGCATTCTGCGGCGAGGATATATCGGCAACGCGGAAAGCCAGCTTATGCGCCAGCAGCAGACCGTTTCTATGGCCGCTGCGATGCTCCAGGGCAGTCCCTCCGCTCTGCTCTGCGAGGCGGAGTCGTGCCGCGCCTGCACTGCGGCCCGCCGCATGACCGGAGAGCAGGTCGTCGAACCGATTTGACGCCAGGCGGCGGCTGAGGTAGAATGTGCGGCGGGAGGTCGGGTGGTCGCTGCGGCGAGAGAGTCGGCAGGCCTGCCTGCCGATAATCGGACCGGAGAGGAAAGTCCGGGCTCCATAGGGCACGATGCCGGATAACGTCCGGGCGGGGTAACCCGACGGAAAGTGCCACAGAAATGATACAGCCGCCTGGCGGCAACAGCGATGCCTCCGCCTAGCGGCAGCAGCGATGCCTCCGCCTAACGGCAGCAGCGATGCAGACGCCTGGCGGCAACGGTGAAATGGTGCGGTAAGAGCGCACCGGCGGTGTGGAGACACGCCGGCCTGGTAAACCCCATCGGGAGCAAGACCTGACAGGAGGAGATGAGGCGGCTCGCTGATCCTCCGGGTAGGTCGCAGGAGGGGCCGGGCAACCGGCTTCGTAGAGAGATGACCACACAAAGACAAAACCCGGCTTATAGACCTCCCACAAAATGACGTCGGGGAGGAGAGAAAATTTTCTCTCCTCCCCGACGCTGTTTTGCAGCTTCCGCGCGCCCGCCTGCTGACACGAAAATCGAACGGCTATTCCGTTTTCGCCGCCAGGAGAGCCGCTCCGGTTGCAGCGTCATGTGCGGGTTCGGCAAGAGTGAACCTCCCGCCAGGCAGCCCCTCCAGTTCCAGAGGCATCTCCGCGTGACCCGGCCAGGCAGGCTCTGCGAACTCCGCTCTGAAAAAAGGGCCCAGCTGCCATAATCCGCCCAGCGGATAGACGGGAGCATCCCGCGGCAGCCAGAGCGCGTGGCGGATCGAACGCACCGTATGCCGGAGGCGGCGGGCCATCTCGGCGACGAGCGTGCGGGCGGCAGGAACTCCGCTCTCCGCCAGTTCACCGACGATCGGCGCGAGACTGGCGACACGCGCGGTGCTGAACTCTCCATACAGCCACTGCAGAATCTCGTTTTGGATCCTGGCTCCGGTGTGCGCGAGCACTGCCTCCATCAAAGCATCGCTTCGGTTCTCCTGCATCCTTTCGAGCGTGTAGCGGAGTGCATAGAGACCGAGATTGAATCCGCTGCCACGATCTCCCAGCAGATAGCCGTAGCCGTCCTCTTTGTGCGAAACACCCTCCGCATTGCGCCCATAGGCGACCGCGCCAGTCCCCGCAACGATCACGACGCCGGGTCTGCCCTCGCTGGCTCCCCAGTACGCGATCACATAATCGGGTTCGATACGATAGCGATTCGCTTCTATCTCCTGACGCAGTATGGCCTCAAAGGCCCGTCGGCGGGGTTCGACGGAATATCCGGCGACCCCCGCGCAGACCCCCGCAAAGCCTCTGTCGGAGACATCGAGGTCTGCCGCGCGGCAGGCTTCACCGACGGCTGTCCGCACGGAGTCTGCGACTACCGTGTCAGCGTTGAATGCGATGTTCCCGGGGCCACCCGTTCCGCGCCCGTGTTCGCGCCCTCCGGCATCGGTTACGATGGCGAGGGTTTTGGTGCCGCCGGCATCTATACCGAGATAGTAGCTCATCGCGTCCTTTCCCTGTCGGTTTCCGGCCTCAAACCGTCTCGAACTTGCCGGAACGAGCGGATCGATAGACTGTATCGATGACCCGCTGCTGTTTGACCGCGTCCTCGCAGTCGTATTCCAGAGGCAGGCCCTCGGCGATGCAGCGCGATAGATGCTCGAATTCGAGGGACCACTGGTTCACGCCCGGAAAGGTCTCGCGCTCCATCTTGCCGTTGGCTTCGATCAGGAGTTCCGCTGCCTCTCCCGGCAGGATGGCGTTCGGGCATAGGATGCGGCCCTTACTGCCGACAACCTCATAGTCGCAGCGATAGGGCAGTTCAAAACCGCAGTCGAATATCGCCCGGCCATGCGGAAATTCCAGGATCGCCGTTGCCAGCATGTCCACGTTATATTCCGGATCGAAGTCGGCCCGAGCGAAAACATGGGTCGGCTCCGCATCGAAAAGGAAACGGGCCTCGCTGATGCAGTAGCAGCCGACATCCATGAGCCCCCCGCCGGCGAGCTGGGAACTCAGGCGCACATTGGGGCCGCGCGTGATCATGAAGGTGAAAGCCGACTTGACGAAACGAACCGGGCCGATATGTCCGTCCCGGATCAGCTGGCGGGTGCGGCGATGCATCGGATGAAATCGCCACATAAAGGCTTCCATCGCCAGGGTGCCCTGTTTTCTGACGACAGCCGCGACCTCTTCCGCCTCCGCAAGATTGGCGGCGAAGGGCTTTTCGGTCAGACTGTGCTTGCCGGCCTGCGCAGCCTTGATGGTCCACTCCGGATGCATGCCGTTCGGCAAAGGGTTGTAGACCGCTTCGATGTCGGGATCCGCGAGCAGCTCCTCGTACGAGCCGAAGGCCTTTGTGAACCCGAACTCCTGAGCAAAGGCCTTTGCCTTGTCCAGGTCCCGACTCGCGATTCCGGTCAGTTCGACTCCCTCTGCCGTGAGCATCGCCGGGATCGCCGTACTCTTCGCGAACGCGGCACAGCCGAGCACTCCCCACTTCACCTTACGCATCTGTCTGCCCTCTTCGTCTGTTGAGATCGAGGCGGATCCCGCGCGCGTCTTTCAAAGCAGACCGGCCCGCTTCCGCCCCTTTTATAATGACAGGAAGGAATCTGCCCGTCAACGGCTAATAGTAGCACAGATTGGGCCGGCTCGCAAGCGGGGCCGGAATTCGTTCACAGGGGAGAGTACGTTATGGCAAGAGTTGTAGGCAGAGCACGCCCGACAAACGAGGGCAGTACCACCATGAAGCCATCTGAAATGATCGTGATCGGCTTCCTCGTCGCCGCGATCATCGCAGGCGGCATCTACTACTGGCAGTACCGCCAAAAGGCGCCTTATGCGCTCAGCTCGTTTCTGGGGGCTGTCAACTCTGGCCGCGTGAAGGACCAGTACGATCTCATCGACGACCAGGACAAGCAGCTGCTGAAGGACACGGATGAGTATGAGAAGAGCAATCAGGTTCCACTCGCCCTTGGATATGCCGAGCGCATCCCAAAATTCAGCCTCGCACCGGAAGTGCCGGACCCGAAGGATCCCAGTGTCGTCTCGATTGCGGCGACCATGCAGGTAGTGGATGGCGGCGGTACAAAAAATCTTACCGACTTAGCAGCTGCGAAGACATACACCGACACCTTCAAACTACGCAAAGACAAAGCAGGCAAGTGGAAAGTATGGCTCATCGGAACTTTTATGGCGGCCAACGGCAAACTGAACCTGATGACATCGCCTCCCTCGCCACGCAGCACCTATTGAGCCGATACTGCCGTCCAATTCCGCCGCTGTTTGCCCTGGTGAAAGGGATTTCTCGATGCTAATTTGCCCGCGCTGTGCGCAGCAGGTCGATGAGACTGCCCACGCTGCCTGTCCGCACTGTTTCACTCCGCTGCCTGCGGCCGGTTTTCAGGCGGAGGTGCCGGCGGCGGGACAGATTCCGCACGGTCAGTCCTCTCCAGGTCAGCCCCTGGCACCTCCAGCCTACGCGCCACAGCTGTCGAGAAGCGGCGGAGCGCGGGTCTCTCTGACAGGAGAGGTCATCGACGATCACGCGGCTTCCGCGTCTCCGCCGAGCTATGTCGGCGGAGGTGCCCCTGCCCGCCCACCGATCGGCATTGCTCCTCGGCCAGAAGGCACGGTCAGCCGGATTGTTTCGCGCGGAGTTCCCGTTCCCGAAGCTCGGGCGAAGTCCGGTGGCGCACCGATCGTCGTCTTTCTCATCGGCCTGCTGGTCCTTGGGGGCCTGGGCGCAGGAGGCTGGTGGTTCCTCACACCGCATTCCAGTCCAAAAGCGGTCGTGCAGAAGTTCGACACCGCGATCGCGGCAAACGACTGGAAAACTCTCTATTCGCTCATCGAAATGTCCGCAGATGCGAAGTCTCAATACCCGAATGCGGACACCTTCGCATCTTCCATGACCGATCAGCTTGCGAAAGCCCGTTCTAATCCACTCGGCACTGCGGTTGTAGATGCATTTACCAAGGCTTACCAGACAGCCCA
>JAYTGR010000632.1:0-1362 GCA_043733205.1 Chthonomonadaceae bacterium | reverse complement strand
AACATGGAGATATACTGCGAGAAGCGCGGCTTCTGCGAGACGTTGTGCCCGTTGCCATGCGCCAGACGGCTGTTCCAGACGATGAAGTCGCCCTGTTTCGCTGGGATTGGAGCTGCGGTCAGATGAGTCATGTCCGGCTGGTGGGGGCTGCGGTCGGCGGGCTGCGTGGCGATCCACTCCTCCAGGCCGCGGTGGAAGCCGGGAATGCACTGGAAGCCGCCCATATCGGCGTCGGTATCGGACAGACAGAGCACGCCCTGAATTCCGAACGGCACCGGCAGTGTCGAAGTGTCCACATCCCAGTGCGTGAATCCTTTGTGGTCGTACTCCGGATGATCGGGATGCTGCGGCGGCTTGAACCCGGCACGGTCAATCGACACCCAGAGCTTGTCCTGCCTGCGCAGTTCCGTCATCGCCTGGTACAGGCGCGGGTTCTGGCGGTTGTTCCACAGAGCCTGGTTCTGATACATCTCGATCATGCCGCCCGGTTTCAGGGGCAGACGATACCAGTCGTCTGGATTGCTGCGATCCATCTCCAGGAAGTCGAACATCGTGTCTATCACCGCTTCGCAGTCTGCAGGCGGGATCAGGCCCTGGATGACGAGATAGCCCTGTTCCTCAAAAAACCGATGATCTTCCGGTGTCAATAGCGGCATGTTCGCTGCGCTCCTCTGTTTAAAATGATCTTCGCCCCGATCCCCCGGCACCGCTGAAAGGCGTGAATGCGTGCGGACGGCAGCGGGTAATCACACATCGCTATTTGCTGCCAAGCGCCTGCAGAATGCGTTCCATGACGCGTGGGGCGGGCATCGGCGCGACGTTCTCGATCGTCTCGGGCACCCCGGTGATCGGAAACGCTTTCGGGTCGTTCTGAGCGCCCGACGCCGAACGGAAGCCATGCTTCGTCCAGGCGATCCGCTGCAGCTCCGGGTCCAGCCGAGCGATCGGGCCACCGACAGTTTCACGCCGAAAACAACGGGAGACCAGAAGATCGAATGGGCATCTTTGATACGGTGCTGCGTGTCGCCAAGCGTGATCCAGAGGGAGTTCGCGGGCCAGACCGCATCGGTCTCTTTCGCCCCTCCTTCCAGCAGCGCCATGATGTCTACGGAACCGCGATAGTCCATCCGCATGTGCATGCCGTTCTGTGTCCCGAATTTTTCGAGAAGCGGCTGCAGTGTCTGGTTCTCCGAGCCCGCAACGATACGGAATTCCGGTCCTGCCGAAGCTGCTGAAAGGGGCGCAGAACTGCTGGGACCGCTGTCGGAAGTGGGAGTGCTCTGTCCGGAACAGCCGGCCAGACCGGCGAACACCCATGCAAGGCCGAGCGCAATCAGAGATTTTCTCAGCATATAGGTTCCC
>JAYTGR010000631.1:0-1366 GCA_043733205.1 Chthonomonadaceae bacterium | reverse complement strand
CGATCAGCTCGATCGCTTTAGGACCCAGGCCCTGCTGCGCCAGCCACGCCAGAAGAGACGTTGTCTTTTTATGGGTGGTATCGCCCTTGGGAGTGATGTCGTTTGCGCCCTCGGTGGCATCGAACGTCACCCATCCGACGTGCGGAAAGAAGACCTCTGTCCAGATATGGCGATCTTTGTCTTTTACGGTGTAGGTGTGTGGCGAGGATTCATCCCCGTACAGAAACCCGATCGCCATACGTGCTGGAATACCGGCATAACGGCACATCATGGTCATGGCGGCGCCGAAGCTGTCGCAATAGCCCTGTTTCGACTGGGTCAGGAAATACTCTACTCGATCGGCGTCCGCCGGCGCGGCAGGTGTGCTCAGGTTGTAGCTGCAGATGTCGGCGATGCCGCTGCGGATGGCAAGCACCTTTTCGTAGTTGTTCGTCTTTCCGCGGGTCCAGTCGGCGGCCATTTTGGCTAGAATCGGGTTCTCCTGCCCGCCTGCCGGTGCGCGCTGCAGGTAGTACTGCTTGATCTTGGGTGGGATCTGATCGGCGGGGGACGCACGCAGGATCTCCGGTGAACTGGACGGCACCACCGAGACCACATCGTACTGCATATCCGGCTGAAGGGGGACCAGCAGATTCAGTGCGCCGACACCGTCCGACTGAATACTCTTTATCGGGGAATCCAGTTCCTTGACGCTCGAAGCGCCATAGATCTGCTTGGTGCTCGAAGCCAGCATTCTGAAATGCTGACGCACCAGGCGGCTGTCGTTCATATCGCTTTCCGGCAGGTCCACGAAATCGGAACGAGGCAGGAAATGGCCTCGATTATCCTGGTAAGGATCGATTTCAACCTGCGCAGTCTGTTCCGGATTTTGCTGATTGTCTTTAATGAGAAGAGGATTGAGTCCAAAGCTGTTTTTGAAACTGTGTCCGGTATAGTTGTCGAACGTGCCGCCGCGCCAGTAGAGCGGTTCGCTGCACTTCACTTCCATCACCGGAGTGTCTGTCGCCGTGACCGGCCCCGAGGCGAGTTCGTAATTGATACGTTCATTATTTGCGAGAGAAGAAGGAAGATTTTGCTTGATCGCTCCCCGGATCGCGTTGATCGTTCCCTGGGGAAAGAGCCTTTCTCCGAGGAACTGCATCGGCACGACCGTCACATGCGCGAGCAGGATCGCGCCCAAAAAACAGCCGACAGCGAGCGCGAACTGACTGGTGAAGAGCGCAGGCCGTCGGGCCGACCCCGGTTTTTGGAGGGTATTGGCCTGTGTGCGCAGGTAGTTCTCGTGCACCAGAAGGAAGGTGGCCGCGCTGAAGAAAACCAGGAACGCGTTTTGGGCTTCCACCTCCGTCGTGGAAGTGCTGACCAG
>JAYTGR010000630.1:0-4216 GCA_043733205.1 Chthonomonadaceae bacterium | reverse complement strand
CTGACTGAGCATCTGAAAGCCTTCCCCATAGATGGGGGTCTTGGCAGGCCAGGAATGCGGCAGGGAGAGCAGGCGAACCTCTTTTACTCGCACCGCAGTCTTTCCCTCATTATGAAGCCGATAACGCCAGCCTTTGCCCCGATGCCATGCCGTTAGGGTCAGCGTCGAGGGTGCAGGCGTACCATCTATCAGAGTGATCTCAGAAGAGGGAGGAGGAAGCATATCGATCTCCTGGTTCGCAAAACTCCCCAGCAGCACGAACTGCGCGCATCGGGCTATAAGCTCTCGACGCTGCGGAGAGGCGGGGTGTTCAGACGGGTCTTTGTCGAGGCAAGGCGATTTCATGCAGACAATATACCCGGAATTCCCCCACGGTCCCATTCGTAGCCTAAAATGGAGACACGGCTGGGTTGGGCCGGACGTTTCAAGGTATAATAGCGCTTAAGAAACGGTGACAAAACTCGAGAAGGGTACGAGGAGAGATCGGCAAAATGAGTACTTATGAGACACAGAAGTCCACATGGCGGACGAAGGTAGGATTAGCGGAGAATCTCAAGGGCGGCGTAATCATGGACGTTGCTAATGTAGAGCAGGCCGTGATCGCGCAGGAGGCCGGAGCAACGGCGGTGATGGCGCTGGAGCGCGTGCCTTCCGACATTCGCAAAGATGGCGGCGTGGCCCGGATGTCCGACCCGAAGATGATCAAAGACATCATGTCGGCCGTAACGATTCCGGTCATGGCGAAATGTCGTATCGGCCATATCGTCGAGGCCCAGATTTTGGAAGCGCTCGGCGTCGATTACATCGATGAGTCCGAAGTCCTGACCCCAGCGGACGAAGAAAACCACATCAGCAAGCTTGCCTTCAAAGTCCCGTTCGTCTGCGGCTGCCGGGATTTGGGCGAGGCGCTGCGCCGTATTGGCGAAGGCGCCACCCTCATCCGCACCAAGGGCGAGGCAGGAACCGGCAACGTCGTCGAGGCGGTGCGCCACATGCGCACGCTGATGCGGGAGATCCGGCGCATTCAGACCCTGCGTGAGGACGAACTGATGGTCGCGGCGAAAGAGCTGCGCGCGCCCTACGAGCTGGTGCTCGAAGTGCATACCCTCGGACGTCTGCCGGTGCCGAACTTCTCCGCTGGCGGCGTTGCAACCCCCGCCGATGCCGCGCTGATGATGCAGTTAGGCGCGGAGGCGGTCTTCGTCGGATCTGGTATCTTCAAGTCCTCCGATCCGAAGTGCCGTGCCCGCGCTGTCGTGGATGCTGTCGCCCACTACAACGATCCGGCCTACCTCGCCGAGATCTCGACCGGTCTCGGAGAAGCGATGCCCGGCCTCGACATCCGCACGATGCCCGAGAACGAGTTGATGGCCACGCGCGGCTGGTAGTCCCGCGCGCCCACCACAGGCCCTGCTGGATTACGTAAACGCGAGCACGGCGTCGTAGAGGGAGAGCTGACCATAGTCGCTCTCTTTCTCTGCGGCGCGGCGCTCGTCCTGCTTTGGCGCCTCCTGATCGCAGGCGGGCGCGTGCGCCGTGTCGAGATGCGAGACAAGCCACTCCCCGAAGACCTTCGCTTCCGCGAGTTTGCCGATGCCCTCCGCCCGGTTTTTGCCGATCAGCGCCATGAGCTGCGCCTGGTGCTGGCCGCGCCGGTCGTGCTCGGCCTCGAACTGGTGAAACAGCATGTCGATCTTCGCGACGGATTCCGTCGCGGCCTGCACATCTTTGAAGCGCAGCACGCCGTTGAACATGCGCGCATAGGCGTTCTGCGCGATGCTGCTGGTATAGAGATCGCTGTAGTCGCTCGGCTTTCCGGAAGCGATGAGGACATTGGCGACATAACTCGGAGTACACTTGAGCGCCGCGGCGATCTCTTCGACCGTCCGTCCCGACGCCTGCATGGAGAGGGCCAAATCTTTCTTTGTTAGGCGTTTCATAACGGCCTGAACCCCTTTCGTACGTCACTTTCCCCTTGCGTAGACACCTCTCTATTTTACCACGCAGAATCGCCGTTGTCAAATACTAATGTCTACTTATTCTGCTATTGTGTCTACCTGTTTTGCCTTTCGCAGAGAAGAGGATGCAAACTTCTCTGCTGCTTCTATTCACTCCGAAAAATCGCCGCAAACAGGAAGGGAGAAGAGGTCTCAACGATAGAATTAATGAGTTGAGGTTGCGGTGAAACGGGGGTTGTAGGGTATATTGAGCTATCTAAATTTTGGGGAGTTTTCATGAGCGACAGTTTGCAGCAGTTCAAAGCCCGCTTCGCGATGATCTCGCGGCTGGGCCAGGCCGCCGGTCTCCTGGGCTGGGACCAGCAGACCTATATGCCCTCCGGCGCGGTGATGGCGCGCGCTGAACAGATGGCCGTCCTCGGTCAGTTCCTGCACGAACTCGCTACTTCTGACCAGACCGGTGCGCTTCTGACCGCCTCCGAAGCGGAAACTGCAGGTCAGCCGGATGACAGCGACGACGTGCGCATGCTGCGCGTGGCCCGCCGTGAGTTCGACAAGGTGACGAAAATACCGGTAGAACTGGCGACGGAGATGGCCCGCCAAAACGCGATCGGACAGGATGTCTGGGCGCGGGCACGCCACGCCAACGATTTCGCCATGTTTGCGCCCGTTTTAGAAAAGACCCTCGATCTCACGCGCCAGATGGCGGAGTGCCTGGGATACAAAGACCATCTCTACGATGCGCTGATCGAAAACTATGAGCCGGGCACGACCACAGCGGATGTGGCCGCGATGTTCGCGGAGTTGAAGCCGGATCTGGTCGCGCTCACCCACTCCATCGCTCACAGCACACGCCCGGTGGACGATCGGGTTCTCCACGGCGATTTCCCGACGGAACAGCAGAAGGCGCTGACCCTCTCGGTCGTCGCCGCTATCGGCTACGATCTGACACGCGGCCGACAGGACATCGCCGAACATCCGTTCTGCGCCAACTTCTCCCGCGACGATGTCCGCATCACCACGCGCTTCGATCCGAAATTCCTGAACCAGGCGCTCTACGCTTCGATGCACGAGGCCGGCCACGCGATGTACGAGCAGGGCTCCCCTGCCGCTTATGAGGGAACCACCCTGGCAGGCGGCGCGTCGCTGGGGGTACACGAAAGCCAGTCGCGTCTTTGGGAGAATCTGGTTGGGCGCAGCCGCGGCTTCTGCCGCTGGGTCTATCCGCAGCTGCAGTCCCACTTCCCCGACGCTCTGGCGCACTCCAACGCCGAATCGTTCTATCGGGCCGTCAACAAGGTCACGCCCTCTCTTATTCGGGTCGAGGCCGACGAAGTGACCTACAACCTGCACACCCTGCTGCGCTTCGAACTGGAGTGCGATCTCCTGACCGGCTCGCTGGCAGTTGCAGACCTGCCCGCCGCGTGGCAGGCCAAGATGGAGGCCTATCTCGGCGTCACCCCGCCCAGCGATGCCGAGGGCGTCCTGCAGGATGTCCACTGGTCCTGCGGCCTGATCGGCTACTTCCCGACTTACTCCATCGGCAACCTGCTCTCCGCCCAGCTCTGGGAAGCCGCGCAAGCGGCGCTGCCCGGCCTGGACGCGCAGATAGAGCGCGGCGAGTTCACGCCTCTGCTCGGCTGGCTGCGCGCCAATGTCCACAGCTATGGCTCGAAATACCTGCCGAAAGAGCTCGTCCTCAAAGCCACAGGCAGACCGCTCTCTTCGCGCGCCTACATGGCCTATCTCACCGCCAAATACAGCGACATCTACGCCCTCTAACGCCTGCCACGATGGAATTCCCGGATATAAAGTTGCCTCTGCCCTCTTTCGCAGTGATCTCATAGTCGCATTCTATCCGAAATTCAGGAAAATTGCACTTCGAGGCGATGTGTGCGCCGATTGCATTGGGGAAGGATTCAGGGAGGCGAAAGCGAATAGAGTCCTACTCTGCACATGGTTAGGAAGCACCGCATGGAACGTGATCTGAACGACATCAAAGAGGAGGTTCGGGCGCGGACGGACATCGTCGAGATCATCAGCGGCTATACGCAGCTGAAGCGCTCGGGCAAAAACTGGACCGGCCTCTGCCCGTTTCATGCCGACAAAAATCCGTCGTTCAGCGTCAGTCCCTCCACACAGGGCTATCGCTGCTGGTCGTGCGGGGAGAAGGGCGACGTCTTTACGTTCGTTCAGAAGAAGCAGAATATCGATTTTATGGAGGCTCTGGAGGATCTGGCGAAGCGGGCGGGCGTCGC
>JAYTGR010000629.1:0-1368 GCA_043733205.1 Chthonomonadaceae bacterium | reverse complement strand
CAGACAAGACCATCGCAGGAAACATCGGAGAGACCGTGCTGAAGCAGTTCAATCTGACCTTCGACTACACGCACGGGCAGATGATCCTGGAAAAGAACAAGAGCTACGGCAGGCCCGAAGACGGCCACGCGGGGATCGGGCTTGACCCCAAAGGCCGCGAGTGGCGCGTGGTCAGCGTGACGCCGGACGGCGCGGCGGCGCAGGCAGGCATCAGGGAGGGTGACCGCGTCCTCCAGATCGAGGGCAAGGATGCCGGCCAGGCGTCCCTCCTAACGCTCTGGGACATCTTTCATCGTCCGGTCGGTACAAGGGTGTGGATGCTGCTCCAGGAGGGTCAGCAGAAGCGGCTCGTGGCGGTGACGCTGGGGAAAGTGCCGTAATGGGCGTAGAAGAGAGCGCAGATAGGAAGAGAGGGCGCGATGAATCGCGCCCCTACACGGTGCCGCGCAGTCGGCGTGTGGGATAGCCCAGCGGGGATTTGAACCACCGGTCTCCGCGCCGAGAAGCGCGGCGTCCTGGGCCAGCTAGACGAATGGGCCACGTTGCCTAGTGTACCCGCCCCAACGCATTCTCTGCATGTCGCAGGAGTGCTTTCGCCAGTGGATTGCTTGCCTGCATCAACGCGGTTGCGCCCTTATTGTCTCGTACTCGTACATCCGCGCCATGTGTGAGCAATAGTCGCAGGACGGGCGTCGTGCCACTAGGTTTGCCGTTGCCCCGAGCTGCCAGCATCAGGGCCGTGCTGCCGTCCCTGGCCCGCGCATTCACTTCCGCTCCATGCGCCAGCAACAGCCGCGTGATCTCAGGGTGGCTCCGCGACAGCATCAGAGGCGTAAAGCCGATTGCGTCCGACCGGTTCACATCCACGCCGCGGCTTATCAGAAGACGGGCCACAGAGACTGCTCGTGGATCACTGTCAAAAAGGGCAGACATGAGCGGGGTGAAGCGCCGGCTCGCGCCGCCGTTAATGTTCGCGCCTCGGTGGAGCAAGAGCCGCGTCATAGGAATGTCATCGCCATAAGCGGCAGCCGCCAGAGGGGTGTCCTCCAATGAGGCTTGCCAACTGTCAGAGTTAAATTGCGCGGATAGGCCGTTGACATCGGCTCCGGCGTCCAGCAAAAGCGTGACGATGTCCGGCCTACGGTATGTTACAGCGTAGATGAGCGGCGTTGCAAAACTATCACGCAGATCGGAGCGCGTCGTAGGCGCATTAGGGTTGACCCCCTGCTTCAACAACTGCTTCACCTGAGCAGGATTGCCACCCACTATTGCATCAGCCAGCAACGTGTTCCTCTGTTGCCTAGTGATGTTCCCAGGATTATGTTGAGGATCGGACTGCACAGACTGTACCAGGTCAGCCATCAGGAG
>JAYTGR010000628.1:0-1368 GCA_043733205.1 Chthonomonadaceae bacterium | reverse complement strand
CCTACTTCTCCAGCGACTGTGTCGGCGGGGTGGGGTGCTGGGCGATGTTGAGCAGTATCCCGATTCCGATCATCAGCGCGACCAGAGAGGTCGAGCCGAAGCTCATGAACGGCAGCGGCACGCCGGTGGCAGGAATAGACCCGGTCGCAACGGCGATATTGATCAGGGCCTGCCAGCTGATGAGCGAGGCGATGCCGCCCGCGAGGATCTGCCCAAAACGATCTTTGGTGTTATAGGCGATCCAGAATCCGCGTCCGCCGATGAGGATCAGCAGACCGAAAATGGGCATCAGCCAGAAGAAACCCAGCTCTTCGGCCATGGTCGCAAAGATAAAGTCGGTATCGCTCTCCGGCAGGTACGACTTTTCGCGGCCCTGCCCGACACCCATCCCGGTCCAGCTGCCGGAGCCGACCGCCAGACGCGCGTGATAGACCTGATAACCGATATTCTGCTGGTACTTGCCCGGATCCAGAAAGGCCGACATGCTCGCCTGCCGATGCCTGCTCATCCCGATCACGAAGAAGGCCGCCAGGCCGCAGCCCGCCAGGATCAGCGCGATATGCCGGCGCCGCGCCCCTGCCAGAAAGAGCTGCGACAGCACCGCAAAAAACAGCGCGATCGCCGTGCCGAGATCAGGCTCCCGCTCGATGGCAAAGAGGTAGAAGCCTGCCACCAGGAGAGTGGGCCCCAGCCCCTCCGTCAGGTGCCGAATCTTACAGGCCGGGCGCGCCAGCTGCGCGGCGACATAGAGCAGCAGGGTGAGTTTCGCCAGTTCGGAAGGCTGAAAGCGAATGCCGATCTTTACCCAGCGCGCGGCGTTATTCTCGTGCTGTCCGATATGCGGTATCCAGACGGCCAGCAGCAGCACCGCCCCAACGATGACCAGCGGCACGGCCCACTGCTTCAAACGCCAGTAGCCGAGGCGCATGACGGCCGCCATCGCGAACAGGCCAACGAATACGCCGCCGATCTGTTTTTTGAGATCGTAGTAGGCGTCGTGTCCCGCGTGGAGGCTGTCAAGCGTCTTGACGTAGCTCGAATCCACCACCATCAGCAGGCCAATGACGATGAGGGCCAGCATGGTCCCGAAGAGCAGCGCATCTATGGGAAGTCTCAGGCGAACGGTCTGCGGTCGAACCACGCGCTTTCTCCTTAAAGGGTGTTTACAGCCCGGCGAAATGCCGCGCCGCGCTCTTCAAAATCCCGAAACATGTCGAAACTGGCGCACGCCGGACAGAGCAGAACGGTCTCGCCCTGCCGTGCCGCCCTGCCGGCTGCCTTGACCGCTTCTTCCAGGGTTTCGGCACGTAAGATAACCTGATACCCTCCGGCACGGAACACCTGCTCCATCTTATCTGCGGCCTGCCC
>JAYTGR010000627.1:0-1369 GCA_043733205.1 Chthonomonadaceae bacterium | reverse complement strand
TCAGCCGAATATCTCCGTGCGGGCCGCTCACGACCGGATCGACCCAGTCAGCCCAGTCATAGGCGTACGAATTGGGGACTCCGTTTGTCGCGACCAGTATCAGACTATGTGCCCCTGCGATATTTACGTCAATCGGCACGGAGCCGCTCTGGAGGGTCTGACTCTGGAACACGACCTTCCCTGAGGTGGACACCGGCAGGAACGCCGGCTGCGGCCAGTCACCGGTCAGCGTCGAGACGGCATCGTGGAACTGCTCCGCCGTCATCCGCTTTACGACCGGGCCGGTAAAGTGGTAGTTCGAAGCTCTCTCCGACGACTGCCCGACGGAAGGCATTTGGTAGGCACGCGAAGTCGCGATCAGCAGGATCGTGCGCTTGACATCGCAGCCATGGTCGGCAAAGTCCGCTGCCAGCCAGTCCAGCAGAGCCGGGTTCCAGGGGCGGTTGTCCATTTCGTCGGTTGGCTCAACTAGTCCCCGCCCCATCATTTTGGCCCAGAGACGGTTGACAAAAGTCCGCGCGAATCGGCCGTCGGAAGGACTGGTCAGGGCGGCAGCAAGCTGCGCCATACGCGTGGCACGAGGCGCGGTGCCGTCAATGCTGCCAAGCTGCGGATAGAGGAATTTGATGGGTGCAATGTGACCGGTCGGTTTGTCGCACCGAACCATCTCGAGCGGCCCATCGGAATACACGCCAGCCATGCCGTAGGAATCGGCCAGCTTCCAGGTGCTGACGAAACTGTTGTGACAGGATGCACATTTGAGATTGATGCCGAGAAATACCTGCGAAACAATTTGAGAAACCTGCATCGCCGGTGTCTGGCTGGCATTGACGGTTCCGCGCCAGGAGATCCCCTTCGAAAAACCTGCGGAATCTGGGGTCGGGGGATTAATGAGCTCCGTAGCAAACTGGTTGTAAGGCATGTTGGTCAGCAGAGCACTGTAAAGCCACCCGCTGATCTGTGTGCGCCCGCCATCGATGTATCCTGTTCCCGTGTAGTCGTTTCGCAGCATATCGTTCCAGAACGACAGCCAGTGATCGGCATAGGCCCGGTTATCACCCAGCAGCCTGGCCGCCTGACGAGCGCGTTTGCCGGGCCGTTTGTCGAGTTCGAAAGCATGCAAATCCTCGGGTGAGGGCAGAAGGCCAACAGTATCCAAAGAGACGCGGCGCAGGTATGTCCGGTCATCCACCACCGGACCTGGGGTGAGTTTTGCGCCGGCGAAATAGGGCTGCAGCAGCCGGTCGATAGGATTTGTCAGTCCGGACCCAGGCACTGCCGCCGGGAGCTTAGGCCGGGTCGGCGCCAGGGGAGCCGTCCAGGAAGCAGCCGTGTGCGTGTCGCCGAAAGAGACGCCCTGGTCGATCCA
>JAYTGR010000626.1:0-1372 GCA_043733205.1 Chthonomonadaceae bacterium | reverse complement strand
AGCGTTTTCAACGCTTGCTTATCAGCAGTTTCAGAGATTGCGGATCTGCATGTTTCAAGGCTTGCGGATCAGCGCGCGGTCTTCGCCGTCCACTTCGCGCAGGCAGACCCGGACATACTCCTGGCGCGAGGTCGGCACGTTTTTGCCCACGAAGTCGGGGCGGATGGGCAGTTCCCGATGCCCTCGGTCGAGCAGCACGGCCAGCTGGATCGAGGCGGGCCGCCCCAGATCGAGCAGTGCGGAGAGCGCGGCGCGGACGGTGCGCCCCGTGAAGAGCACCTCATCCACCAGCACGATCCGCCTGCCGGTGACATCGAAGGGAATGGCTGTTGGGAACGGCGCGGGCCTGCCGGTCGGATGCGTGGCATAGTCGTCGCGATAGAGGCCGATGTCCAGTCTTCCTGCCGGGACCTCGACGCCTTCGATCTGATACAGCAGCTTCGCCAGCCGGTCCGCCAGCGGCGCGCCGCGTGTCAGGATCCCGACCAGCGCGAGGTTCTCCGCGCCGTGGTTCTTCTCGACGATCTCATGCCCGATACGCGTGACGGCGCGCCGAATATCGTCTGCATCCATGATCTGGACACCCGGCTCGTCTTGTTCTTTGTTCGGCATCGCGCCGCCTGTCTCCGCCATCGCCTGCACTCCTGAAATCTTAAAATCCCGAGATAGCACGAAACGCCTTCCCAATTCAGCCCGGTAGGCCGACGGTGAAGGCGTCAATAAAGCGCGGCAGGCAAAGAAACACGGTAAAAGGAGAGAAATCCGCTCCGTTTCACGCTTCCGCCGCACTCTTGTCCGCCCTTTACCGGCCTCGCAGGACCCCTTAAAAGGACGCTCTTAATTATGCTGGCAGTATAACACGAACACGCCGCCCGTGTCAACACAATATTCCCTGCACACAGGGCCAGCGCCTGATCAGTACATCTACTCTATGCCCTCGGAGATGATCGAGAGTTTCTCCTCCATTTTCGAAGGTAATAACCTCATAACCATGCTGTTCCAGGTGCCTCCCGATCTCCTGAAGAAAATTCGGGTCATACCAGGCAATTACGATGCTCGGTTTCATATCGGCCTCCTCGTGGAAATCCAGAGTAGTCATCACTTAATCGACAGATTCGGCCCATCAATACACCCAATCGACCACGAAAGCTTGAAGCGTCACAATTCCTCACGCGGTTTGACACATGGCCCGTACTTGGTCATTATATGCCTCTGCGGGGCCAAAATAAAATATCGAAGCGATTCGAGCCGGACTGACAAAATCGGAACGCGGTTGACGTTTAGACTAAAGGGCAACCTCTCGTAGCCGTTTGTGACCACGAGAAGTTGCCCCATCGGGTATTGTTCTTCTTATCGAGGGAGGAACATACCC
>JAYTGR010000625.1:0-1373 GCA_043733205.1 Chthonomonadaceae bacterium | reverse complement strand
AAACTTCATCAGTGGTCTTTAGGCGGGAAGATCGTCGTATAGACGAGGTAGGCGTTCAGTATGGCGATGACTGCCGCCATGAGCCAGCCAATGATCTTTGTGACCCTGCCATTGACGAATGGCCCCATCTTTTCTCGGTTACTCGTAAATTGGATCAGGGGAATGACCGCGAAAGACAGCTGGATGGAGAGCACGACCTGGCTGCCGATCAGCAGCTGCCCTGTGCCCTTCTCTCCGTAGAGACCCACCGCGATGATGGCCGGAAAAATGGCCAGGCACCGCGAAATCATGCGGCGTGCCCAGGGCGCGATCTTGAAGTGCGTGAACCCTTCCAGCACGACCTGCCCCGCCATCGTGCCGGTCAGCGTCGAGTTCTGCCCCGAAGCTAAAAGGGCGATGGCAAAGAGAGGGGTGGCCAGCGATGCGCCCAGCAGCGGGGTGAGGAGCTTGTAAGCGCCCTGAATGTCGCCGACCTCGTGGTGCCCGGTGCGATAGAACGCCGCAGCGGCCAGGATCAGAATGGCGGCGTTGACGAAGAACGCCAGTGTCAGCGCGATCGACGAGTCGAGATAGGCCAGCCGGATCGAATCCCGCAGTTCGGGCAGGGAGAACCCGAAGCGGCGGGTCTGAATAATGGAAGAGTGCAGGTAGAGGTTGTGCGGCATGACGGTCGCGCCCACGATACCAAGCCCGATGTAGAGCATGGCATGGTCGCGCACCAGATCTGTATGGATCAGGAAGCCGGACATCACGCCGCCGCCGCCCCACCAGTCGGGCTTGGCGAGGAAGATCTCCACCATAAAGATGACCATCATCGTGGCGATCAGCGTGATCACCAGCGTCTCGATCCAGCGGAAGCCTTTGTGCTGCAGGGCGAGCACCAGCAGCACGTCGAGCGCCGTCAGGATCACGCCGAGCACCATCGGGACATGAAAGAGCAGATTGAGGGCGATGGCCGCCCCGATCACTTCGGCGATGTCGCAGGCGACGATGGCGATCTCCGCCGAGAGCCAGAGCACGACCGACGCTTTCCTGCCGTAAGCGTCGTTACACGCCTGTGCGAGATCCCGCCCCGTTACGATCCCCAGTTTGGCCGCCAGAGACTGCAGGAACATCGCCATCAGGCTCGACAGCAGCACGACCGAAAGCAGGCGGTAGTTGTAGACCGCGCCTCCGGAGATGTCGGTGGCCCAGTTGCCGGGGTCCATATAGCCCACCGCGACCAGATAGCCCGGCCCGATGAAGGCGAGGAGCCGCCGCAGAAACGTGGCGTTCCGGGGAACCGCAATCGAGCGGAAGACTTCCGGCAGGCTGTGCGTCTGCACCTCTTTGCGCCACCCTTCGGTCGGGAGCGCCTCCGACTCTGCATTCTC
>JAYTGR010000624.1:0-1373 GCA_043733205.1 Chthonomonadaceae bacterium | reverse complement strand
CCGTTGAAATTGAACAAGACGCAGGATAGAGAAACAAATTATGATTGCCCCTCGCATTCCTCAAACGACACAGCTGCGGAAACAGCGGCTTTTGGAAGCCTCGATGGAGTGCTTCTGGATGCCGGCGCGTCTTCTCTTTAAACTCTGGATTCTGCTCACTCCCTCCTACAGCCTGTCTCCTCAAGAACAGGCGAAGGCAAAGGCGGGAAGCAGCCATCGCGCTCTGTGACTGCGCTGCGACCTGACGCCAGCAGCAGCACGGGAGTTCTCTTTCGACGCCCTGCGGCAATTTGAGGTAGAATAGCCTGGCTCATCGGTCGGCAGCGGCTGTTTCCCCTTTACGCCTGCTTTTGGGCTCCTCGTCGTGTGTCTGCGCCTGCGCCAATGTGCTGCCTCTCAATGTGATCCTCAGCCGACCCAACGCCCTGCCCGTGGTGGGCGCTCTCTCCCCGCTCTGCGGACTGTTTTTCCTCGGGCTGGCGCTCCTTGCCTGGCGGCAGGGAGTGCGTCACTACCACTCCACCGGGAGCTGAATACACCTGCTCTGTAATCTCTCTCGGCCTCTTTTCGCTTTTTCGCACGTTTTTTCCCTCATTGTAATCTGAAGTCAATCCTGCTGTTACCTGTCTGTAAATGAGGCGGCGTATTCTTAATAGGTGCCACGTTTCGGGAAATGCGTAACACGTTTCGGGACTGGACGTGGTCAGAAAGAAGTCTGCTATGACGAAGATGGAGGCTGCGATCGTATTTCCGCTTCTGGCCGGAAAACGTCTTGCACTGGCGCAGTTCGTCAGTGAGCTGGCCGGAGAGAGGCGGGAATCCCACGACCGATTTCATGTCATGGTCACCAGAGAGAGCTGGTTCATGCAGCCGACCCCGCAGGGCGATCTGGTCATCGTCTATCTGGAGTCTCCGGACCCTGCCGAGGTGTTTGCGGAACTGGCAGTTTCGCAGGGCGCATTCGAAGTCTGGTTCCGCGCCCAGGTGCTCGAATTGACCGGAATGGACCTGACGATGCTTCCGCCTTTCTGCCTGCCCATCCGGATCCTTCACAGGGTCCGCGAACAGCAGACGGACGTCAAAATGGATTTTGCTGCTGCACAGGAGCCTTCCAGGCAGATTTTCACGGAGTAGGACGCTCATATCATTGGGGGAACATGTCTGATCGGCAGACCGTCTGCCGGAATGTGCAGTCGGATTCGGCGCTCTTGCTCCCCCCACTACAGACAGTACCTAGAGTACAAAGGAGAACGATATCATGTTTGACCTCGAAGTCCTCAAGCAGAATGCCCTCGACAGGCGGGCATTTTTGGCCCGTATGAGTGCAGTCGGCCTCGGAGCCGCCGCAGTGGCGCTTCTCGAAGGATGCAGCA
>JAYTGR010000623.1:0-4236 GCA_043733205.1 Chthonomonadaceae bacterium | reverse complement strand
CTGCCGAACCGCCCATCGCCCCGATGAGATCGGGATTGACGCTGTACTTTTTGGCATTGGCCCGGAGCCAGCGCACCGACGCTTTCACATCATGGACTGCCGCAGGAAACGGGAATTTGGGAGCGAGGCGATACTCCACAGTGACGGCGACGTAGCCGTGCTGGGCCAGCTGACGGATCATGTCGTTGTAGCCATTGCGGTCACCCGCACGGAAGCCGCCGCCATGAATGCAGACAACAGCGGGAAACGGCCCTGTTCCCCTGGCAGGGCGCGCCATGTTGAGTTTCAGATGCTGATCGTCCGGATTGGCATACTCGATGTCGTTCTCGACCGAAATCTCATCCGGTTTAAGCAGCGGCTGAATTTTCTGTGCCGCAGCAGGCGGTTTTGCCTGCTGCGCCCCGACAATCGGAAGCGAACTGATCAGCAGCGCGGGCAGCAGCAGTGCAATGCCCCTGGCACATCGTAAATTCATACGGTTTTCCCCTTCCAATTCAACCTGATGCGACTTCATAGAGTGACAGTGCGCTACCCACAGTTACAGAGGTTACAGCATTCCCCGGCCGCACAGCATTCGCAGCACTGGGCGCCGTCGCAGCAGCATTCGATGCCTTCGCAGCAGCAGATGCAGTCCCAGCAGTTCGCGGAGCCGCAGTTGCAGCCGTCGGCCCAGCCCGGACGACGGCGGCGGCGCACCATTCCGGAACTTTTCCTGCCCGGCTGCATCGCGCTGGACACGAGAGTCCCTTCGCCGCTGCCGCTGCCGGAACTGCCTGCGAACGCGAAGACAGGCCGTATGAGACGGGCGGGAGCCGACAGGATGGCGCTGACCAGCGCGCCGAGCGCCATGAGGTTCAGCGAGAACTCCAGACACTCCCGGGTCGAGGTGGCGGCGAGCGCAAAGCGCGGCGCCAGCAGCGCGAGTGTCAGGACCGCAGTGAAGACGAATGGAGCCGCGAGAGTTGTAGTGAGTGAAGCAGGATTTGAGGTGCGATCCCGATTCGTAAGCGTCTTTGCCAGGGAGACAGCGGCGGTCCAGCGGGAGCGCGCGCTGACCGGCTTGTTTGTCGCTGCGCAGGCCGTATTGGTTTCACACGTCTCGTCGCCGATTTTGCGGTCCATGTTCCGCTGGAGGCGGGATGCCAGGCGTGTGGTGAGTTCCGGTGCGAGGGGCAGCAGCCGTAATGCAGACTCGACACGGGCTGCGATCTGGCGCAGACGCTCTTCTGTTGCGGCCGCATAGCAGTCCGGCAGCGTCGCCCCTTCGACGTTGAAAGCGACGCGCAGGGCATTGAACTCCTTCTGCCGCGCATCCTTCTCGAAATCTTCCAGGGCATCCAGCAGATAGACGAGCTGTCCGAATGCGAACCCGAGTTCCCGCATGGTCTCCGCCGCCGGACTGCCCACCGCTGCCGCACCATACTGGAACACCATTCCTGTGACGGAGGCGGTCGGTTCGGCAAGATAGTCCAGCCACTCCATCGCCGAACGGGCAGCCGGGTCGGCTGCCGCTTCCGCTTCGCGGCCTTCCTGCTGTCGCCCGGACTTCCACATCGCATCCACGGGGAATCCCCACCCTTTGAGCCGCTCCGACGCCTCCCGAAAGCCTTGCGAATAGACACGCAGGGCGAGTTTCCAGCCCCTGCCGCCTCCGTCTTCGATCTGGTCTATCACCTTGAACTCGCTCATCACCAGGGTCGCAGCCGCTGCGACCTGCAGCGAGAGCGGCATCTGCGCCTCGCCTTCCGGCATAGCAAAGCAGTTATAGGACTGATAGGCCCGGTCCCAGGCCGTCACCGGTTCGATCTCCGAGGAGAGGGCGGTCAGCAGCTCTCCAAAAAACACGGCGTCGTTGTTCAGCAGCAGCCGCGCGCGCTGTCCGTAGAGGCTGCCCATCGTCTTGCACGTGCCGCAGTAGTGCAGGCGATAGCGATGTTTCTCCGCAGGCTGCTGCCCGCAGGTTTTCGCACGCATCAGTCCGTACATGACCTCTCCTCCTTGTCGCAAGCGCGTGTTTTCTGCCGCTCGCGAGTGCGCGTTCCTGGCTGCGATAACATAAAACCCGCCGAAGCGGGTTTTACAGCGTGATGATGATAAGGAAACTAGTCGAGCAGGCGCTCGGCGGGCGTGTATTCGAGGCCGAACTGCTCGGCGACGTCCTTGAACGTCACTTTGCCGCAGGCTACGTTGAGACCGAGCAGCAGCGGCTGGCTCTCCCGCATCGCCTGTTTCCAGCCTTTGCCTGCGAGCTGACGCGCATAGCGCAGCGTCTCGTTGGTAAGCGCATACGTAGATGTTCCGGCGACTGCACCCGGCATGTTCGCCACGCAGTAGTGGACGACGCCCTCGACAATATAGGTCGGCTGGCTGTGGGTCGTCGGACGCGTCGTCTCGAAGCAGCCGCCCTGATCGACGGCGACATCGACGACGACCGCGCCGCGCTTCATCGTTTTCAGCATCTCCTGGGTCACCAGCACCGGCGCTTTCGCGCCGCGCCGCAGCACACCGCCGATGACAAGGTCGGCGCTCGGCAGCAGATTGCGGATATTCAGGCGGTTCGAAAAGATCGTTGTGACGTTCGCGGGCATGATATCATCGAGATAGCGCAGCCGCTCCAGGTTGACATCCAGCAGGTAGACGCTCGCGCCCATTCCCGCCGCGATCTTCGCGGCATTGGCCCCAACGACGCCACCGCCGAGAATAACGACCGTCGCGGGCGGAACGCCGGGCACGCCGGACAGCAGGATCCCGCGCCCTTCCATCGGGCGCTCCAGATATTTTGCCCCCTCCTGAATGGCCATTCGGCCCGCCACTTCGCTCATCGGCGTCAGCAGCGGCAGGGTCTTGTCCGGCAGCTGAATGGTCTCGTAGGCGACACAGACGGATTTGCTCTTGATCATCGCCTTCGTCAGCTCTTCGTTGGCGGCGAAATGGAAGTAGGTGAAGATGATCTGGCCGGGCCGGAGCAGGGCGTACTCCGGCTCCATCGGCTCTTTCACTTTCATGATCATGTCGGCCTGCGCGAACACTTCGCGATCGGAACTGACGATGACCGCGCCCGCATCCCGGTACTCGCTGTCCTCGATCTGCGTCCCCAGTCCCGCGCCCGTTTCGACAAGGACCGTGTGTCCGTCCTCGACAAGAGCTTCCGCTCCGGACGGGACCAGCGCAACACGGTACTCGTTGTTCTTAATCTCCTTCGGCACTCCGACGATCATGACACCATTTCTCCTTCAATTACCCTTCCCGGCGGTTTACCGGCAAGACGATAGTTCGCTTGTGGCGACTTCCCGTTCAGTATACCGCAAAACAGAATCGGTAAAAGCGCGGCGGTTTCACCGGGGCTCGTAGTGTTTCGCACCTTCTTCGGGCAGCGGCACGACCCAGACATTGCGGAACTGCACGGTGTTGTTGTGGAACTGAAGGTAGATCGGGCCTTCCTTTACATCGGCTTTGCCGCCGATCCCGGTTCCGCCCTCGATCTCCTGGTTGTTCTGCACACAGAGGCCGTTCTGGAAAACCGTAACGCGGGGCTTCAGCGTCACTTTGCCGTCGGCATCGAAACGCGCGGCATGAAACGAGATGTCGTAGGTCTGCCAGGAGAGCGGCGGTTTGCAGGCGTTGACCAGCGGGGCGGACTGGCTGTAGACCGCCCCGCAGTCGCCCGAGCCCGGATCTTTGAAACCGTAGGAGTCCAGCACCTGGATCTCGTAGGTCGAGAGCAGGCCCACCCCGCTGTTCCCGCGCTCCTGCCCATGCGCTTCCGGCATATAGGGCACTTTGAACTCCACGTGGAGCTGGAAGTCCTTGAATTTCTTCTTGGTGACGATACTGCTGCTGGAGGTCACCATCGCGCCGTTTTTCACCTTCCAGGTGGGCGCCTGATCGGAGCCCTGACGCACCCAGTTCGCGCCGATCTCGTCCTCGCTCCCCGAGAACAGAACGACGACATGCGGATCTTTGGGAATCGGCATGGGCGCCGACGTATCGTCGATAGGCGGATCGTCTTTGGCTGCGACATGGAGCGCGGTTCCGGTCAGCAGGCCCACGCAGAGCGCCGCCGCCACCAGATGCCTGGCCGTTTGCAGGGCTGCGGGTCGTATCTTATTCGTCGTCTTCATCGTCGAACCTCCGGGATAAAATGCAGAAATTTTCCAGCGTGCTGGATCACTATTCGGAGCGGCGGCGTCCGAATCCTCCCATTGCGGGTAAACTTATACCGAAGCCAGAGAAGCA
>JAYTGR010000622.1:0-4243 GCA_043733205.1 Chthonomonadaceae bacterium | reverse complement strand
CTCCGGTCAGACGCGCGCGTTCCTGCAGCAGCAGCTTGTGGAACTCCTTGAAATTCAAATCGGTACGTTGCGTCGCAGCGCTCATGGAACTCTCCTCTCCTCAAACGAAATAGCCCTATCGCTCCCTACGAAACACCGGGGCTCTGTGTTCGCCGCATTCCCGCCCCTAAAGGAGCGGGCTGTCTTTGGCAAGACCCCTGAAGGGGTCTGGGTCCGGCGTAAACAGGTCTTTACGCGGAAGCGAGGAGGCTGCCGGCGCTTCCAGATGGGGAGCCTCGATCTCCGTTACAGCCCTCCCAGGCCCCTTCAGGGGTCTTAACCTTCCCCTCAGGCCGCGCCTTTAGGGGCGGCTGGGATGGGGTTTAGACCAGCGCTTCGGCGCAGCGGGCGCAGAGGTCGGGATAGGAGGCACTGGCCCCGATGTCTGTTTTGAACAGCCAGCAGCGTGGGCATTTGGAGCCCTGCGCGGCGGACACGATAACGGTCAGACCGGACTCCGTGTCGCCGTCCTGGAGGCCAGCCTGTGAAACCAGGAACAGCGCGGGCAGCTGGTCGAGAAACGGCAGAAGCGTGGAGTAGGCTGCCGGGTCTGCGGTCAGCGTGACGGCTGCCTCCAGGGGATTGCCGATCGTCCCGGCCTGACGGGCCTCTTCCAGCGCCTTTTTGACGGTCTCTCGGGCGGCCAGGACCGGCTCCCAGCGTGTGAGCAGGGCAGCGGCGTCCGCCGCCGTATCTGCCGTGGGGAAATCGGCCAGATGGACGCTTTCCGGCTTGTTCGGCAGTTTCAGGTAGTCCCACACCTCTTCGGTCGTATGCACCAGGATCGGTGCGAGCAGACGGGCCAGCGTCTCCGCGATGCGGTGCATGGCGGTCTGGGCCGAGCGGCGTTCCACGGAGTTCTGCGCGGAAGCGTAGAGCCGGTCTTTCAGGACGTCCAGGTAGAACGACGAGAGTTCCGTCGCGCAGAAGTTGAGCGTGGCCTGATAGACGCGGTGGTACTCGTAGCGCTCGTAGGCGGCGGTCGCTGTCTGCACCACGCGGTCCACCTGCGCGACGGCCCAGCGGTCGAGTTCGAGCATGCGTGTTTCGGGCACGGCATCGGTCGCGGGGTCGAAGTCGTACAGGTTGTTGAGCAGGAAGCGGAAGGTGTTGCGGATACGCCGGTACATCTCCCCGACCTGCTTGAGCAGGTTCTCGCCGCAGCGGGTGTCCTCCATGAAGTTCTGCGAGACCACCCAGAGCCGCACGATGTCCGCCCCGGACTGCGCGATCACGGTGAGCGGGTTGACGCCGTTGCCCTTGCTCTTGCTGAAGGCTTCGCCTTTCTCGTCGAGTGTCCAGCCGTTCGTCACGACGGCGCGATAGGGCGCGCGGCCCATCGTGGCGACAGAGGTCATCAGCGAGGAGTTGAACCAGCCGCGATGCTGATCGCCGCCTTCGAGATAGACGTCGGCAGGCCAGGAGAGATCCGGCCAGTGCTCCGTGTTCTGCAGCACGGCGCGATGAGTAGAGCCGGAGTCGAACCAGACATCCAGCACGTCGGTCTCTTTGCGCAGGCGCTCCACACCGGCGTCGCAGTGCGGACAGCGGAAGCCGGGCGGCAGCAGTTCGGCGGGCGTCTTCTCGTACCAGACGTCGGAGCTTTCGCGCCGAGTCCACTCTGCGACCGCGCCGACACTCTCCTGCGTCAGGATGTGCTCTCCGCAGGCGTCGCAGTAGAAGGCGGGGATGCCGACGCCCCACGAGCGCTGGCGCGAAACGCACCAGTCGGGACGGTTGCCGACCATCGTGGTGATCCGGTTGACGCTCTCTTTCGGGAACCACTGCACGCCGCCGATGGCTTCGAGCGCCTTCTGCCGGAACCCGTCGTGGTCGATGTTCATAAACCACTGCACGGTCGCGCGGTAGATCAGCGGGCTGTGACAGCGCCAGCAGTGCGGGTAGGAGTGGACATATTTGCTGGCATGAAGCAGACTGCCCGACTTCTGCAGGGCCTCGATCAGCACGGTGTTGGCTTCCGCATCTTTGCCGCCCGCATTGCCGAACGTCGTGACGCGCAGCCCCGCGAACAGCCGGCCGTCGTACTCGCCTGCTGCGGCTGTGTAGCGTCCGGAGGCATCGACCGGGTTCAGCACTTCCAGGCCATAGCGGTGGCCTGTCTCGAAGTCCTCTTTGCCGTGTCCCGGCGCGGTGTGGACGATGCCGGTGCCGCTGTCCATCGTCACATAGTCCGCCTGCACGACCGGCGAGGTGCGGTGGAAGAGAGGATGGCGGAAGACAAGCCCGTCCAGCTGTTCCCCCTGCACGGTCTTGACGATCTCGACCTCGGTGACGCCGACGGTCTCCATGACCGAGGCCAGCAGCGGCTGCGCGACGAGATAGTAGTTCGTGTCGCCTTCCCCCGAGACAGCGCGCACCACGACATACTCCGCCGCAGGATGGACGGCCACTGCGACGTTCGCCGGGATGGTCCAGGGCGTCGTCGTCCAGATGAGGACGTAAGCGGGAACGCCTTCGCCCGACTCTCCATGGGTCACGGGCGCCGCATCCGGCAGCGCGAAAACGCCGTTCGGATCGTTCCAGAGCGGGAAGCGGACGTAGATGCTGTTGGACGTATGGTCTTCGTACTCCACTTCGGCGTCCGCCAGCGCGGTCTCGCAGGCTGCGCACCACATGACCGGCTTCAGGCCGCGATAGACGAAGCCCTGGGTCGCCATTTCGCCGAACGTCTCCACGATGCGGGCTTCGAAATCGCTCGCCATCGTCAGATATGGATCGTCCCAGTCGCCTCGGATGCCGAGCCGTTTGAACTGCTGCCGCTGTATCTCGACCCATTTCGCGGCATAGTCGCGGCAGGCGCGGCGCAGCGTCACCCGATCCACGACCTGTTTGTCTTCGCGGAACTTGCGGGCGACGGCGTTCTCGATCGGCATGCCGTGATTGTCCCAGCCGGGCACATAGGGCGACTTATAGCCGGTCATCGTGTGGAAGCGCGTTACGATGTCCTTGGCGACTTTATTGAGGGCATGGCCCAGATGGATGTCGCCGTTGGGGTAGGGCGGCCCATCGTGCAGGATGAAAGTTCCGCGCGGTGCGGGCTTGTCGAGGCTTTTGCGATAGAGGTTCATGGCCTCCCAGCGCGCCTGCAGTTCCGGCTCCCGGGTGGGCAGACTGGCGCGCTGTGGGAAAGCGCCCGGATCTTTATCGTTCAGGGTGATGTTCAGCGTACCCCGGTAGTCCTTTTTCGTTTCCGTTGTGGTTTCCGTCTCACTCATAATCGTTCTCAGCTCTTTCCGTTTTCGTCCTCGAAGGGGAATCGTTCACGCGCAAAAAACGCGCCGCCGGGAACGCGGGAAGCGTTCTGGCCGGGCGCGGTCGAGAAGGCGACGCCGGGGCTGACGAAAAGCGTCAGGCCGCCTGCACCGCCTGCATAATGACGATGATCGCTGTCCGCAGGGCGCATGTGGGGCGCGGTTCTTCTGTTGTACGGCTGCGGTTCACGGTTCGCATGGTGTTCGAATTTCCTTTGCGCGGTGCCTGACCGATGCTTCAGAGACTACTGCCTCGACTGTTTCCTGAGCGCGGGCTCCTGCTCCCACCGGAAGGAGGCCACTACTTTGTCGAACGCAGTTTTGTACTTCTTGGCGGAGGCCGCTGCGATGCCTTTCGGGTAAGTCAGCGTCACGATATAAGCGCGATCCTTGTGGATGGCAAAAACTTCCTGCACCCACAGGATCGGAATTTCCGCGTGGCCTGTCACATGCAGTTCGGCAAGCATGGTGTGCGCTGGCTGGCCCGCCAGAGAGCCCGTGCCGTCCTGCAAGAGCTTCATCTCTTTGGGCTTCGCCAGCTGTCGGTGCATTGCGCCAACATACTGCGCCAGTGTCTCATGCGGTGCAGGGTCGATCGCTACATTGATGTTAACCGCATAGTCCTGTATCTGCGGCCCCAGAAAAGCCACCCCGCCCTTGGCCACGTTTTGCGTCGTCGTGGTCCAGCCGAAAGGCGGCGTCAGCGAATAGGTGACCATCTTCAAGCGCTGGGCAGGCGCAGGCAGCGCCGCGATGATAAAACTGCCGACGAGCACAAACAGACGCGCTCGCGACGAACGAAAAACAGGCACTTGCATCTCCGTTGGCTATGCTCGGCAGGAGCAGCGGCTCCGACTGCGCTTCACAGAAACCGGTATCAGACTCTTCTACGTCTCCGGCGCTCTTATTATTTCCAGCCGCTGCTTGCGCTC
>JAYTGR010000621.1:0-1378 GCA_043733205.1 Chthonomonadaceae bacterium | reverse complement strand
CGGCCTTCTCGTGCAGGAAGCCAAGCTGCACCCAGGCCATTGGGTAGAGCGCGTTGGCGGTAGCGTGGTGAAAGTACGCCGTCGCGTCCTCGAAATGGTCGGTCATGGCGTAGGAGGTGCCCAGTCGGAAAAAGGTCTGCGCCTCCGGATGCTGCATGGCAGTGATCTTCGCCTGCGTATCGGCCTGCTCTTTATGATTGAGCATCAGATGCAGGCGAACGAGCGAGAGCTGCACGTCGCGATCGGTCTGCGCGGTGGGAAACTTCTCGACGGCTTCGATCTCCGGAATGGCCTCGCGGGCTTTGCCTGCCGTGAGGAGATACTGCACCAGCCGCAGCCGCAGCCGCATCGACTGCGGTTCCAGCGCCACCGCGCGCCGCATATTCTCGATGGCCTGCCGCAGATTGCCGTGCCGTGCCTGCGCCATCGCCAGCGCCGCGACAAACGTGGCCTTATCCGGCGCTTTGTCCACGACGCCGAGCAGATAGGCCTCTGCAGGCACCCAGTTCCCGGTCGCCAGGCAGGCCCACGCCATGGCCCAGCGCACCGCCGTGCTGCGGGGATGCGCGCTGATGACCTGTCCCAGCAGCCTGTCTCCTGCCGCCTCCTGCCCCAGGCAGTTGTAGGCTACGCCCGCCAGCAGCATGCCTTCCAGGCTGGTGCGCAGCGCTTCCAGCGCCTGCAGGCCGCAGGAGAGCGCCCCGGTGTAGTCACACCGCTGCAGCAGGGCCTGGCCGCGTTCGGTCCAGTACTGCAGGCGTTCGGCGCGCCCTGCCGAGGCGGCTGGGCCGCCGGCTGCGGTGGGAGGCGTCTGCATCAGGGGAGCGCAGGTGCCGCTGGCCGCCCATATCTTCTCCAGAGAGTCTTCAAAAAGGCTGAATTCGGGCACCGGGAGCATATCCGGTTCCGGCGGCGCTCCCAGCCGATAGAGTGCGATGCCGACAATCATGGCTGCCAGACTGCCAGCAATGGGCAGCAGGCTCCCTGCAGGTTCGGGGTCTGTTGTATGGAGCACGCTCACGACGCTGAGGAGGAGAATCAGGCCGCCGCACACCAGCAGGATAATCCCGATCGCTTCCAGGGTGTTCGGGCTGCGCTTCACACGGCGTTTGCGCTCCCAGCGGCTCAGGTTTTCGCTCTCTGCCCGTTCTTCGTCCATCAGCGCGCGTTCGATCAGGCTGAACAGGCGGTCGACCGTGGCATCGGAGTCCTCGAACCAGGGCACGGGCACCGTCGGTGCAAACCGGACGGTGACAGGCCGCCCCACTGCTTCGTCCGTGACCTGGGCGATGCGGTCCTCGATGGTCGGGTGAAAACTGTAGTGCGAACGGCGGTCCCGACTGATCGCTTCGCGCCGCAGTTTCTCCAGCTCCTTTTC
>JAYTGR010000620.1:0-1380 GCA_043733205.1 Chthonomonadaceae bacterium | reverse complement strand
CTTCTGTGGCCTCGTTGGGCTGGTTGTTGAGAACCCTGGCTACGACGCCGCCGACAGTGAGATCGTCCCCATAAGCCGCCATCAGATTGGGGTACCAGCCTGGATGAGCGAACGCGTCGTCATCCAGGAATATCAAAATGTCCCCGTGCGATGCCATAATACCGACATTACGGGAGTGGGGAGTGTTGCCCCTGCCCTTCTCATTGAAGAGGTAAACTGCCTCCGGAAATCCCTCTACGACCTTACGTGTCCGGTCGTCCGGGGAAGCATCCACCACAATGATCTCATCCGGCCTCGGATCCTGCTCCCTGAGCCGGGTCAGGCAGGTGTTCATATATTCCGGCCGGTTCCATGTAACGATTATCACACTGCCCCTGGGTTTCATGGTATTTCTTTCTCTTCTCCGGCAGTGGCGCGAAGCAGTGCGGATGCCACACTGCCGAGAGGGTCCGTTGTGCTGTCCCTCACGAGGATTCGACACTCCGTCCGCAGCCGTTTTACTTGTGCATTCGACGCCGAACAAAACCGCCCAGTGCGGTCTTGAAGGTGCCCCAGGACTGCTTCAGCGGTATGCTGTGCGGATCCGTCGTTTCGAGGAGCCCGGTATACATCTCAGGATGGACGATGGACAGGGGCGACAGCCCCGAATTTTGCAGATAAGGCTGAATTTCAGGATAGGAGTCGACCGCACTGGAGCGTACGAAGACGAGGGTATTCTGGCGATAGTGCCACTGGATCGTTTTATTGTACCAGAGGCGATGCCGGAGGCAGTCGGCCAGAACATAGCCCTCCTGAGCGAACAGATCGCGCCAGTACTCCGGCCACTGCTCGTTGACATGGGAGACGCCGCCCTGTCCCGGCGCAGCGCCCGAAAAGACGATGATCGGGGCGAGCTGGACAAGAGACTTGACGAAGCCTGCGGCCGAGGCGGCCGGCAGATGCTCCGCCACTTCCAGGCTGATCGCCAGATCGAAAGTTCTGTCGAACTGAAAAGGCTGGGTCAGATCGTTGGGCTTGAACCGATCGGCTGCCACTCGGAGCATCGAACGCTCGACGTAGTCGCCGTCTGTTCCCATCAGATCGTCTATGCCAGCGGCCTTGAAAGCGGCCAGCCAGGTGCCGACCCCGCATCCCACATCGATAACAGAGGACGCGTGGGTTAATTCCAGAATGTGCGGCACGACCTGTTCGGCGCTTAAAAACGAGCCCTCTGCCTGAACACTGAAAAAACCCTTATCGTATGGTTGCATTCTCTTCCTTCTGCCTACTTGATCGGCTGAATGACAAAATTTATGGAATCCCGTTGAAACAGGGGTGCGATCCTCATCTCGTACCCACTTTGATGCGCGTTGAAATAGCGCGTCAGCGCCCGATGAAACC
>JAYTGR010000619.1:0-4253 GCA_043733205.1 Chthonomonadaceae bacterium | reverse complement strand
CAGGAGGTGCTGATGGATTTGGCGAGGTTGTCGGTGGCGATGCGGTTGTAAGTATCGACGACGCCCGCATTGGAGTTGGGACCTTCGTAGACGTAGATCTTGCTGATGGAGGGAGCGACCGCGATCTGCAGTTCGATGTCGAGCGTGACTTCGCCCGCACCGCTGCCTGGCGCGCCGGAGTAGCTGTCCACCAGAACGTTCTGCAGGGGGACATTCGGCAGACCGAAGTAACTCTCATAACTGGTGATGTCGCTGGTGGTATACCCGTCCAGTTCGAAGACTGCCAGCGCCTGTCCCGCGCCGCTCGCGCCGATGCTGTTCAGGCTGTACGCGGTCTTGATGTCGGTGGGTGACAGACCGCCGCCAGGGCCGGAACCGGTCTGCCTCGGCTCAAAGAGCGTCGCTGCCCCTTGCGGAGGGACGGGCTTCATCTTGTTGTGCGCGTGCCAGACCGCTGCGGTATCGAGGCCGACGACCGCTGCGAGGCGGCCCACCAGTTGTGCAGGGATCTGCGGCTCGCCGCTCGGAGCGCGGAAGGTGCGTCCAGCAGGGAGGCGGTACCGATCCAGCTGAACGCCGAACGCGTTCTCGACCGTCTGCGCGTTTCCGGCCACATCCACAACGGTGCGGTTCGAATGCGTGGCGGTCACCGTCAGACCCTGCGCCTGGGCGAAGGCGATGACGGCTGCATAGTCGGAGGGTGTAGGGGAAAACTGCTGAGCGAAAGTGTCCGGGGTGAGATACCGCCCGTAAAGCAGGTCGCCGGGAGTGTAGAGCCGATGCAGCAGATCGGCAAGCCGATCCTGGTTTCGGAGCGGCAGGACGAGCGCCAGAGAAACCTGTTCACCTGCTGCGACCCGGTCGAGACGCTGCGCGGAGGCGAGGATGAAAGGCAGATGGCCCTGGAGAGAGACGGACTGAGCGGCGGCGGCAGAGGCCGAAAAGGCGAGCGCGCAGGCGGCAAAAGCCAGACGCACGCCCCGATGCAGAGACGTAAAGAACATAGAAACTCCCTTCAAACATAATTGACTGTCCCCAATAGGGGGGACAAGAGCGCTCTGCGCGAGAGCATCCGTACTGCCGACCCGAGATATGTTCGGGCGGTCGTTACGTTCAATTCATTCAGAGAGGAGGCACCACGAGAGGAAACACCAAGCCCATTATACAAGCAAAGAGCTATTATTGCAACTATTTCTTTTGCTACCAATCAGGCGGACATCGAGACTCGAAACGCTGCAGGCATGGGTTTAGAGCGTCTGTTCGGAGAACTTTTCGCCGTCGTGCGAGAACAGGATCGGTTTGTCGTCCTTGATCGTCTGCAGATGGACGGGGCGTTTCCAGAGGAAGTGGATATGTTTCAGAGTACGTGAGGTGTATTCCTGATCGAGCGGCTTGCCGTCGTAGGCATGGGTGAGCAGCAGTTCGCCGCGCCGACGATAGTCTGCATCGTCAACGTAGATGATCGGGATGCCGAAGTTGGTCATGCTGTCCAGGAGCGTGTCGCGCACGTGCCTCCAGTTGGTGTCCTGCACCACCCACATCTTTTCCCCGTTCACCTCCTGCAGCCGATAGGTATACATATCCAGCTTGTCGACCAGACCCTGAGTCACGTATTTACGCAGCAGAGTCGTGTCGCACTCGTCGGTGCGCACCTCGAACAGCTTCTTCAGGCCCTCGCCGGTCGGGCGCGTCAGCTTCTCGTCGTGCCAGTTGCTCTCCGGAAAGTCCGGATCTTCCTGGCCGTTCCAGCGCCTCTCGATGTCCCGCAGGATGTTGTAGCCGACATAGTAGGGATTGATCGACATGCGGGAGCCCGGCGACAGCACGGAGGAGTGCAGTTTGCGGAACTCCAGATGCTCCTCCGGCGTCAGGGGCAGATCCGTCATGATCCGCTCATGCCAGAAAGAGTTGTGATTGACGAAACCGTTGGCGACGTAGGCATGGGCTGTCTCTACGGTAATGTCGTAAACGTCGTTGGTGCGCTCTTCGATAGCGACGATCTCATCCGTTGTGTCTTCCGCTTTGAACCAGTGCCGTTCGGTGACGTAAGCTTCGAGGGCCGCCTCTTTGCGATCCAGCTGGAAACCGATTTCACTCTGGAACCGTTTTGCGGATGCGCCCGTGATGCGAATCTGTGTGCAGCCATCCGGCTGCCTGCGTTGTGTGGAGAGAATGCCGAAGTTCAGCAGCACAATCTGCACGGTGCGTGCCATCTCTTCGCTTGCTGTCGAGAGAATGACCCCTGCTTTGCCGGCGTAGCCGTCGGCATCGAACAGGCCGCTCAGGAAAGCTGCCACAACGCTGCGCGGCGAACGTAAAATCGCGTCCGGTATCTTTTTTGTGCGCGCGCGTGCTTTTAAATCCACACCGAGGGATTCCAGCAGCGCCAAAAGCTCACGGGAATGGACTTCGATACGCCAGCGAGGACCCGTTTGCGTGTGGTCGGCGCGTAAAGTGGCGGGAATTCCAAAAACACATTCGGTTCGCGCCTGGAGCATTGCGGCGAAACTGCCGTCCCCACAGGTCAGGCAAATACCGGACTTCGTCCTATTGCCGTCCCCGACGAAATAGCCGAGTACATGAGCCATAGCGGTATCCACAAACGGCCTGTTGAAATGAAGCACGTGGCGGTTTGCCAGCGTTTTCCCGTTGCGACCGTCCCGATAGCCTGTTGCAGCTAGCGCCGCTTCAATGGCGGCGGCAGCAAAGGTTTTCTTTCCAGCCCGATGCCGCAGCACCGTCCATAGAGAGGTGCCCGCCTGCCTGGCGACTTCTCCCAGCGACACATCGCGTATAGCAGGCACATGGCTTATCGCAATGGGCTCCTGCGGCCAGACTTCTGTTCCGTGGGCCAGTGCGATGCGTCTGCCGTGCAAAATGTCCTTGAGGAAGGCCCACGAGCCATCCGCCATCTGCACCCGATGCTCCAGCGCGCCTTCAATCTTATAGCCGCGACGGGTCGTGATGCGGATCGTCGGGACGTTCTCCTCTTTGTGGAAATCGGTGATCGGGTGCTTTGCTCCGGGCCTGCCGCTTGCCACTGCAAGCGCCTGCCGTTCGTTCACGATCGTGTCGAAGCGCAGAAGACCGCGCTCTGTGACCAGCAGAGAATCTTTTGTGGCGCACGCCCAGCCCTCGTTCAGGATCTTGGTGCGCATCTGCGGGATAAAGTAGATCATCTCTTCGCGGATCATGTTGAGGATGTCGCGCTGCCATTTTTCCAGATCGGGGGCGTGGTCGCGCAGGAATCCGATCAGGTCTTTGTCCGGCTCCGGAGGAAATTTGCGGGGCGTCGGCTTTTCCGGGCCGACATCGGTCTGCATCACATCCCACAGATCGTCGAACTCGGTGCTGGGTTTCTTGGGGCGGCGGCGGTCGCTCTCGTGCTGCTCCGCCGATTTGCGCCGGAACGAAGTCGTGAGGCCCGTGTCGAAATGCTCTTCGATCGACATCGCCGCGTCCAGGAACTCCTCGACGGCCAGCGCGCCGAACTCCTCCTCGTATTTGCGGATCCGGTTGCCGTGCAGCCGCACCTTCTCGATCATACGGCGGTCGGTATGCTCGAAATAGACGTTGTTCTTGAAGAAGTCGTTATGGCCCAGCACATGCGCGACGACGAACTTATGCGACAGCATGGAGTTGCTGTCCATGAGAAACGCCTGGCAGGGGTCGGTGTTGAAGACGATCTCATAGATCTTCGACATCCCGTACTCGTAGCTGGTCTTCTGACGGTGGTAGTCGCGCCCGAAAGTCCAGTGGGAGAAGCGGGCGGGCAGGCTGTAAGAGCCGAGCTCGTAGATGATATGATCGGGCACGACCTCGAAGTGGGTGGGGTAGGTGTCCAGTCCGTACTCCGCCGCCTTCTCCGTGATGATCTCGATCCACTTTTCCAGTTCCGCCTGTTCGCTTCGGTTCATCGTCCTGTCCTTCTGCCTGCCCTGACTTCCGCAGTCTCTCGTCCCAATCGCTGGCTTACTTCATGCCTGCTACTTCCGGATGCCTGCTGAAAAACTTGCGCAGGGCAGGCCAGACATCTTCGCGGTTATTGATCTTGACCAGACAGACGCGCGGTTCGGCGGCAAAGGCGGCCTCGAAAGCCTGACCCAGCGGCGCAAACTGCGGCGACTGGCTCCAGAGATCGTTCGCGATCTCCCCGTACCCGACCTGGTTGCAGATCTGCGTCATCTTCCGTACCAGCTCTACGCACTCCGTATCGCCCCAGTTGTAGCCATCGGAGAAGAGGAACGGGTAGA
>JAYTGR010000618.1:0-4257 GCA_043733205.1 Chthonomonadaceae bacterium | reverse complement strand
CGCCTGGTTCCGAGACCGGCGCAGCACGGAACCCACTAAGCCCCAGCCGCCGCATCAGGAGGATTTGTGAGAAGTTTAAACAGAATGCGAACCGCACTCTTGTTCCTGGCGATTATGACGCTTGGGATGAGGAGCTGGGCCGCGCCGGTCGGAACACAGTTGTATGTCGCCTCCAATGGCAATGACCGTTGGTCCGGGCATCTGGCGGCTCCGAACGCGAGCCGTACCGACGGCCCCTTCGCCACCCCGCAGCGTGCCCAGCAGGAAGTGCATGCCCTGCGCAAAGGGGGTGATCGGGAGCATTTGACCGTCTCTTTGCGCGGTGGGACGTACTATCTCAAGACGCCATTGATCCTGACGCCGGACGATTCGGGGCCTTCCGCTCAGGCCATCACTCTCTACGCGGCAATGCCCGGTGAGAAGCCGGTGCTCAGCGGCGGAGAGCGTATTACCGGCTGGAAGCCGGACGCGCAGGGGCGCTGGCAGACGACTCTGCCGGAGGTGCAGAGCGGGAACTGGTACTTCTCGCAGCTGTTTGCCGGGGAGCATCGCCGCTTTCGCCCGCGTCTGCCAAAACAGGGCTATGGATTCGTCGCCGGGGCGCTGGCACCCTCCAAAAAGGCGCAGGGTAAAGGCTTCGATCGGTTCCGCTTCGCTCCCAACACCTTCCATGCCGACTGGTATAATCTCGGCGATGTCGAAACGCTCTGTTTTCAGATCTGGGGCATGGCGCGCTTCCGCATCGCGGAGATCGACGAGCCGAACCGGACCGTGCGTTTCCTGGGGGATACCCACAGCGCCGAATCCTACGTCGCCCTGGCGAAGGGCAAACGCTATCTGGTCGAGAATGTCCGCGAGGCGCTGAGCGATCCGGGAGAGTGGTATCTGGATCGCAAATCCGGGGCGCTCACCTACATTCCCCTGCCGGGCGAGACGCCGGACAGGACGGTCCTGATCGCGCCGCGACTGGAGCATCTGGTCGAGCTGCGCGGAGATGTCGTGCATAGGGCCTGGGTGCAAAACGTTCATTTCTCCGGGCTGACCTTCGCCCATACCAACTGGAACTGCCCGCTGGAAGGCAATGCGAGCGCGCAGGCAGAGGTGAATCTGGATGCAGCCATCACAGCTGTTGGCGCGCGTGGCTGCCGCTGGGATCACTGCACTATCGCGCACACCGGAGCCTACGGTCTGGAGTGGGGAGAGGGCTGCCGGGACAACACGCTGCTCGCCTCCGATCTCTTCGACCTCGGCGCGGGCGGCGTAAAGATCGGGACGCAGGGGCTTCCCTCCGATCCGGAAGGCCTGGCCTCCCACAACCGAGTTTACGACTGCCGCATCACGCAGGGCGGGCGGATCCATCCTGCCGGCGTCGGCGTCTGGATCGGCCAATCGCCGGACAACGAGATCGTACACAACGACATTTCCGACCTCTATTACTCCGGTCTCTCCGTCGGCTGGTCGTGGGGCTACGGCCCGAGCGAAGCGCATGGCAACCATCTCGACTTCAACCGTATCGGGCAGATCGGGCAGGGCGTGCTCTCTGACATGGGGGGCATCTACACGCTGGGTCTCGCTCCCGGCACCACCGAACGCGGCAATGTGATCCATGACATTGAATCGTTCGATTACGGCGGCTGGGGGATCTATCCGGATGAGGGCAGCACGGGCCTGCTGATAGAAAACAATCTGGTCTATCGCACCAAGACCGGCGGCTTTCATCAGCACTACGGCAAAGACAACATCGTGCGCAACAATATCTTCGCGTTTTCGCGGGAAGGGCAGATCGTTCGCACCCGCGCCGAAGATCATCGCTCCTTTACGTTCGATCACAATATCGTCTATTTCAAAGAGGGAACTGTGCTGGGCTCCAACTGGACCGGCAGCGGGTTTGCGCTCGACAACAACCTCTACTGGAATGCCGCCGGGCAGCCGCTGGATTTCGCAGGGCTGACCCTGGCGCAGTGGCAGGCCAAAGGGCATGATGTCCATTCCCTGGCTGCCGATCCGCAGTTCGTCTCCCCGGAACATGGCCGCTTTGCCCTGAAGCCCGGTTCGCCCGCTCTGGCGCTGGGTTTCCGGCCCTTCGATACGACCCAGGCAGGCACGGTCACGAAACGAGCCGACCTGCCGGAGGCGCCGCACGCTTTTCCCGCGCCTCCTCCGCCTCTCCCGCCGCAGCCGATCGTCGTCGATTTCGAAGACACTGCGGTGGGCACCAAGATGGAGGAAGGCACGACGAGCGAGGAAAACGAGCGGGCCACCGTGCGGGTCACCGACGAAACGGCGGGTTCCGGCAAACACAGCCTCAAATTCATCGATGTGCCCGGTCAGAAATTCAGTTATTCGCCGCATGTCTATCTCAGCCCAAACTTCCAGGCGGGCGCCCTCCGAGGCAGCTTCCTGCTGCGCCTCGAACCCGGCGCGATCTTCTATCACGAGTGGCGGGATAATGCCAGTCCCTATCATGCCGGTCCCTCGCTCCGCATCGAGGCCGACGGAACCCTCACTGCCGCCGGACGCCCATTGACCAAAATTCCGCACAGCATATGGGTCAGTATTCAGATCGAATGCGGACTCGGTGCGCAGGCGAACGGCCGTTACTCACTCTCCCTCAGTTTCGGCGGGCGTACGCCTCCCATGGTGTTCGCCGATCTTACCTGCAGTAAAGAGTTCCGTAAACTCACCTGGTGGGGGTTCGTATCGGATGCCGATGCCGATACGGTATTCTATATTGACGACCTGCGCCTCACCCCAGCAAAATGACGTTTAGTATTTAAACATCCGGCCATCCGGCTAAAGACACACTGCTCTAGGAGAGGAGATGCTGTGACGAAATTGGACATGCGATCCCTGCTATGGATCGGAGGGCTGATGCTTCTGCCTCACCAGGGTACAGCGCAGTCCCCCACAGTAAAGCGCACCGTCGTCTGTATCGATCCGGGGCATCCGTCGGAGGTCAACAGCGGACTGACGGTGCAGAATGGCACGACCGAGACACATATCGACTGGGTCGTAGCGCAAAAGCTCCGGAAACTTCTCGTCGCGCAGGGCCTGAAGGTCGTAATGACCAAATCGTCGGAGAAGCAGCGGGTCAGGAACAGGGAACGCGCCCTGATTGCCAACCGCGCTGGCGCGGATCTGATAGTGCGGCTGCACTGCGATTCAAGCCCGGACAAGGGCTATGCGGTCTACTATCCGGATCGGCAGGGCACCGCGCAGGGCAAAACCGGACCGTCGCAGGAGATCATGGACCGCAGCCGGGAAGCGGCACAGCTTCTCGACAGGGCGATGTCCAGAGCGCTGGAGGGTGTGCTGAAAAACGGCGGAGTGCGGGGCGACTCGCAGACCCTGATAGGCGGCAGGCAGGGCGCTCTTACCGGTTCGATCTTTTCTCAGGTTCCCGTCCTCACGATCGAGATGGTCGTTCTCAGCCACAAAGCCGACGCCGCCCTTATTCAGACCGAAGCCGGCCAGGACAAAATGGCACAGGCTATCGCAGACGGAATCGTGGAGTTTGTGGCGCCCTCCTCGGGGCGCGTCATTCCGAAATAGAGGCAAGCGCTTGACTGCGCCGACCCCAGTCCCGCGTGTCGGGACTTCCCTCTTTGTAGAACAGCGTCCTCCCCTTCTTCCTCGGAGCGGGAGGACATGTTCGTTTGTGCGTTGACTTCTCGCGCGCGGTACGCCATAATACGGGGCACAGAAACAAGGGGGCAGCATAACAAGCGTGGCAGACAAAGTAAGGGTGGGAATCATTGGGCCGAGCTGGTGGGTCAACTACTGGCATCTGGCGGCGCTGCAGAACAATCCTCATGCGGAGATCGCGGCGGTCTGCGGCGCGAAGACACGGGACGAGGCGGAGACGAAGGCGAAGTACGGCCCGGACGTGCAGATCTTTACGGACATAGAGACGATGTTCGATACGGTGCCGCTCGACGCGGTCGTCGTCTGCACGCCGAACGATCTGCACTATCCGGCGACGATGGCAGCGCTGCGGCGCGGCCTGCACGTCATCTGTGAGAAGCCCCTCGCGCTGGATTCGGCGCAGGCCCATGAGATGGCGGAGACCGCTCGGGAAAAAGGTCTGCTCGGGATGGCGAACTTTCCGTATCGCGACAATCCCAATGTGCAGGCGTTTCGGCGTCTGGTGTCCGAGGGTTATGTCGGACGCATCCTGCACGTCTCCGGGCAGTATCATGGCGGTTTCGGCCTGCATCGCGCACCGGGCTGGCGCGGCCTCACCGAGCGCAGTGGTGC
>JAYTGR010000617.1:0-4270 GCA_043733205.1 Chthonomonadaceae bacterium | reverse complement strand
GCTGTCTCCCTGCCAGGAGATCATTCTGGCGCGCCGTGTCGAAAACGGCGATCAGGGTGCGAAAGATATTCTGGTCACCAGCAACATGCGTCTGGTCAATTCGATCGCCCAGCGATATCAGAACCGCGGCCTGCCGCTGGAAGATCTGATACAGGAGGGTGTCATCGGCCTGATTCGGGCGACCGACAAGTACAACTGGCGGCGCGGCTACCGGTTCAGCACCTACGCCACGCCCTGGATCCGTCAGACGATTCTGCGTGCCCTCGCCAACTCTGGACGGAGCATTCGACTGCCCGCCTACGTCGTCGACAATATCGCGCGCATCGCCCGCATTCGGGGCGAACTGGAGGGCCGGCTCGGCCGGCAGCCCAGCCGTGGCGAACTCGCGCAGGCCGCCGCCATGACGGAAGACCAGCTGACCGATCTGCTGCAGAGCATGGTCGAGCCGGCCTCCCTCGATGCGCCGCTCGGAGAAGAGGGCGACCGCAGTCTCGCCGACGTGCTCCCCTCCGACGAGTATGCCAGCCCCTCCGCCCGTGTGTTTCGGCATGCCGTGCAGGAGGAGGTCGTACGCGCCCTGCACAGTCTGACCCCGCGCGAGCAGGACGTCCTGCGGCTGCGCTTCGGCCTGGAAGGCAACGAACCGCATACCCTCGAAGAGATCGGCAAATCGCTCCATCTGACCCGGGAACGCGCCCGCCAGATCGAGATGCAGGCCCTCGAAAAACTGCGCGGCAACCGCGCTGGCCAGGCGCTCCGTGAAACCCTCCAGGCCGCCTAGCCTACCCCCTGGTAAGCGCACCGGCGACGGCGTTGGTGAAGTGGCGGCGCAGGGTGAGCAGGCCGACTGTGGGCGTATAGACGCTGTTGGTAAGCAGCATGAGGGTAAGCTCGTGCTGGGGGTCGAACAGCAGCAGGGTGCCGGTAAAACCGGTATGCCCGAAGGTGCGCGGCGACAGCAGATCGGCAAAGGGCAGCATGCCGTTGGGCGGCGTGAACCAGCCGATGGAGTGCCCGCCTGTCTCCGGGGCGATCTGCCGCTCCTGCGCCAGACGGCGGGCCAGCGGACCAAGAACGGGCGGAATGCCGCAAGCCTCTGCGGCTTCCGGGTATTGAAACGAGAGCGCGAAGCGGGTCAGGTCGGGGACGCTGGAGAAGAGACCGGCATGGCCGGAGACTCCGCCGAGGCTGTGGGCGTTGGCGTCGTGGACCTCTCCGACCAAAACCCGATCTTTGCGCCAGCCGCAGTTGGCGGTCGCCGCGATATGGGGATGCCACTCCGCCGGAGGGCAGTAGGCGGTGCGGGTCATGCCGAGCGGGGTGAAGATCCTTTCCTGCGCCAGCACATCGAGCGGCCTGCCTCCCACCCGCGCCACGATCTCCCCGAGCAGGATATAGCCCAGGTCGCTGTAGGCGTAGTGGGTTCCCGGTTCATGGTCCAGCGGTGTGTCGAAGATCTGCGCCAGCGCATTCGGCCCCTGATAGAGCGGCTTCCAGGGCGGCAGGCCGCTGACGTGGGTGGCGATCTGCCGCAGGCTCAGTTTCGCCGCCGGAGAATCCCCTGCTTCCGGCAGGAAATCCCCGACCGGCTGTCCCAGATGCAGGTCGCCCCGCTCCACGCACTGCAGGAGCAGGGTCGCAGCAAAAGGCTTCGAGATCGAGGCCATATCGAAGACCGTCTCCAGAGTCGTCGGCAGGGGGGGGGCAGCGTCCGGCTGCGCCATTCCCAGCGCGCCCTGTGCCACGATCTGCCCGCGCCGCAGCACCCGATAGACCGCCGCCGGGAACATGCCTTCCGTGACTCCCCGCTCCACCAGCGCGTTCAGACGCCCGAGGCGCTCCGCATCGAAACCCAGAGCCGCGACGTCCGCATCCACCTCTTCCGTATCCAATATTCATCTCCGTTTTCTCTCGATACCTCCCCTTACGAAGGGGTTTACAGTCCGCGTCCGCGCAGGTACTCATAGCTGGAGCGCAGGCAGTCGAAGGGGTCGCGGCGGCAGACGTCCTGCTCGACGCAGTACCAGGCCACTCCGGCCTCGGCCCCGGCGGTCAGGATCCCGTCCCAGTCCAGGTTGCCTTCGCCGATTGCCGCCATCACCGGTCCGTCTTTTACCACGACCTCTTTGTCTTTGAGATGAATGACAGGCACGCGTCCCGCGTTTTCCCGGAGCAGGCGCGCAGGGTTTGCGCCCGCATGCTGCACCCAGTAGACATCCACTTCGAGCATCAGATCCGCGCCGCCTTCCCGTACGAAGATGTCGTAAAGGGTGCCGTGGCCTTCCCCGGAACGCCGGAACTCGAAGTCGTGGTTGTGATAGCCGAAACGAATGCCTTCCGCCTTCAGCTTTGCGATGACCGGCGCTGCGTCCGCGATGAACTTGCGATAGCCTTCCGCGCCGCGCTCGCCGTAGCCGCCGGGCAGGCCGCCGATCGCGACATAGTCGCAGCCCAGCGCCTGATGGAAGGCGATTTCGTCCTCGGTCCTATTTAAGAGGGCGTCCCACCCCCGATGCGTGGCGATGCATTTCAGACCATTGTCAGCGAGCATCCGGCGCAGCTGTTCGGTCGACACCTGCGGACTTGCGCTTTCGACGGCTGCGACCGACGAGAACTGCACTGCCTCATAACCTATTGCCTTTATCTTCTCGATACTCTCCGCCAGTCCCTCCGCCGTCTGCGTGAAGTCCCGGATCGTATACATCTGCACTGCGAGTTTGGAAGCCATGCGTCTCTCCTGAAAGTAGTGTACCGGCAAAAGCATACAATGAAACGCACCAGCTGTCAAGGCCGATTTGAGAAAAGGCTGGGGAAGCGGGTAAAATGAGAGACTGAAACCAGAAGAGCGAGGTGTATAAGCGTGGTAGAGCATATCGTGTTGTTCAAGTGGAAGGCGGAGGCGACAGCGGAGCAGATTACGGTGGCGGTCGCCGCGCTGCGGGGCCTGAAAGAGCAGATTCCGAATGTACTGGATCTGAGTATCGGGGAGAATTTCACGGATCGCGGGCAGGGATTTACGCACGGGCTCGTGGTGCGTTTCCCGGATAAAGCCGCCCTGGAAGTCTATGGGCCGCACCCGGCACATCAGCATGTCGTGCAGACCTTCATCAATCCCATTCGTGAGAGTCTGCTGGCACTGGACTACGAGTTCTGACACCGCTCCGGAAAACTGTTTTTCCCGATTCTATTTCCTCTCCCTCCCATGCACGGCTCCTGCTTTTCCCGGAAAGGCAGGAGCCGTCTGCCGCACCCTGAGTCGCTTCTTTTCCAAAACCGGACCGTTTCAGGTATCATAGGCGCAGCGCATTACCCTCTCGAAACGAGCCGTGCATCATGACGTTCGACCAACTCGGCGACCCCTCTTTTTATCCCATGCTGGAAGCCCAGGCGCAGTATGCCCATGACGCCGCCAACACGTTCTATGAGATGACAGCGGAGTTCCCGCATATCGCAGAGCATCTGCAGCGCCTCGAACAGATCGAGCACGACGCCGATGACCTGATCCACGCCTTCGTCAACAAAGTCAACAAACAGACCGACACTCCGATCGACAAAGCCGATCTGCATGGCCTGACCGACCGTCTCGACGACACGGTGGACAGCATAGAAGGCGCGGCCGCCCGCATCGGCCTCTATCGCCTGGCTCTGCCTCGCCCGGACCTGCAGCCCCTGGTCGGCCTGATCGTCGCGATCACACGGGAGAACTACCGCATTATCAGTCAGCTGCGCTACGGCTTCGATCAGGACGAGATCGCGGCAGTGATCGCCGGAGTGCATGCGATGGAGACCCGCAGCGACCGCGCGTTCCGGCAGGCCATCTCCGATCTTTTCGCCGATACAGCGCTCGACATTCGCCTGCTCATTCAGTGGAAGGATGTTTACGAACGCATCGAGAGCGCCGTGAACCGGTGTGAAAAACTGGCCAGCTTCGTCGAAAACCTCCTGGTAAAATACACGTGAAACCGCCCGCTGTCCTGAAAACAGCGGGCGGATCCGCTTAGTGGCTGTCGCTGGAAGGAGCGCTTCCCTGCCGGGAGGAATATGCTGTGCGCCGGCTTGCCGTCTGCCCGCACCTGGCTCCGTTTCGCATCGGGTTACGGAGTCGCCGGCGGGGCCTGCGTGGGGGTGGTCCGTTCAAAGCGATTGCGGCCATACGCATCCTGACCAAAATTTACCCCGGTGCCGCCGGATGCCAATACCATAAAATACTGGAGAGCAAAATAGGAGGCGACGACCAGAACCGTCATGGTGACCCAGATGGCGCGCGGCG
>JAYTGR010000616.1:0-4274 GCA_043733205.1 Chthonomonadaceae bacterium | reverse complement strand
CACGCGGCATGAGGCCGACCGCGCGGATGCGATCTTCTGCGCGGCGGGATCCCAGCAGGGCGGCGATTTCTGTGGCGTGCATAGGTGCCTCAGTCTGTCAGCGGCAGGATCAGGGTGGGGGTCTGGATCGTATGCTCGGTGGAGATCGACTTGACCGCCGTGCCGACCGCGAAATACTCGATCACATGGCTGCCCCAGCCGTGGCTGCTCTCCTTGACCTGCGCCCCGACGATGCCTTCCGCCTGCTCGGTCTCCGCTTCCGCCTGCATGCGGGAGAGCGCGAGCTCACGCGCATCGTAGAGCGCCTGCGTGTAGTTCTGCATCTCGACATTGCGGCCCGTCTGCTTGAGCGACTGCAGTATGCCCTGATGCGCCACATGATAGACGCAGGTGCCCATGACCAGAGAGACCGGCCGATAGCCCGCCCGCAGCAGCGTCCAGAAGTCCTGACCGCTCAGGTCCGAGGTAAAGGGCCGGTTGTCCGGGGTGCGGTAGTGCTCGCCGGTGCGGTGCTTGATCGCCGTGCCGATCGCCATGAACTCCGCCAGATTTTCGCCCCAGTCGTAGCGCGTCACTTCCAGGCGCACGCCCACGACGCCGTCCGCCCCCAGAATGTCCGCCTCCTCTTCCATGCGGGTCATCGCCAGTTCGCGGGCATGGTACATCGCCTGCGTCAGCACCTCCATCTCCTGATTCTGGTAGAAGCTGGCGAACTGAAAGCCGATGTGATAGATCGAGCTGCCCATGACGAGGCCGACGGGATCGAACCCTGCCTCGCGCACCAGCAGAAACTCGTTGACGGAAAGATCGCTGGTAAACAGGCCGCGTTTGCCGTTTCCGGCCCGCATATCGGCCAGACGCTGACGGGCGGCGGCAGGAATTCCCTCTTCCGAACCGGGTGTATAAGGCATCGAATGGTTCCTCCATTTAAGAGGCGGGGGCCACGCAGACCCGCCTCAATATTCTATTTAAGACTGACGGTATTCATGACGGAGAAGACGGGCCAGCGCCCCGTATAGGGCGCGATGGCGGTGCCTATGGCAGTAAAGTGGTAGATTATATCGAGGCGTTTCTGGTTCTCGCTTATCTCTACCTCGCGCGGTTCGACTTTAACCTCTACGTCCGCTCCAACGATGCCGTCCGCGCCGAAGACACGGCCTTCGTTCTCCATGCGGCCCATCGCCAGTGAACGGGCCGTATAGACGGCCTGGGTATAGTCGTAAAGCTCCTGGTTCTGCCACCCGCCGCCCCAGAAGCCGCTTGTGGTCGCGGACTGCGTACGCCAGTTGGGAACGCAGTAGTAGGTGCAGTTGCCCACCGCCAGCCCGACCGGGCGGTAGCCGGTCTGCCGCAGCCGCCAGAAGTCCTGTCCGGACAGATCGCTAAGAAAGGGGACCGGCGGTGTGCTGCCGGGTTTGAAGTCGATCTCCCGGATGGCGGTTCCGATGGCGGCGAACTCCAGCAGATCGGCTCCCCATTCGTACTCCCGATGCTCCAGACGCACCCCGACCACTCCCGTCGCGCCCAGCAGAGCGGCCTCCTGCTGCAGCCTGCCGAGCGCCAGGTGACGGGCATGGTAGAACGCCTGAGTCAGGACGTCCAGCTCCGCCGAAGCGCCGCCCCACGACCGATAGTAACCGGTCGGCATGTACTGCCAGCCGATATGGTAGACGGAGCTGCCCATCACCTGGCCAAGCGGCTCGTAACCAGCCTCATGAGTCAGGACAAACTCGTTGACGCTCAGGTCACTCGTAAAGATATGCCCCGGCGTTCCCTGCCGCGCCGCCTGGTCGCGCAGGCGATCTATCGCATCGAGCGGCAGTCCGCCCTGGGCCAGATTCTGCTCGCTGGCCTCGCGCCGCGCCTTCCGTTCGGGACTCTCCTGATCCTTGCTCCCGCCCAGACCGAATAATCGCATGGTTTCCTCGCTCTCTCCGGACGCACATCTGTAATGGCGGCTTGGCCTGCTCACGGGGTTGAAACCCCGCACTGAAATTCTTCATGAAATGGATTGCGCGGAAGCGATCCATTTGGGATCACTTCCTTCTGAAATGAAGAATTTGCGGTGCCCGAAGGGCTTCCCGTTCGGGGAAGTCCGCGAAGGCGGACTCCAGGTATTCGAGTCCACGAAGGTGGAATTCCCGTCTCAGAACGGCAATTCATTGCCGGTAAAAGTGCTGCGCCACGGAAACAGAGTAACTTCTCAGGTTTCGAACCCGGAAATGAAACTGCCGATTGCCGAATCATTAATTCGGCAATCGGCAGCGGGTGTCCTGCTGGACTCTGCAGGACAATGGATCTGTTTACGGCAGGGCGGCGTCCCGACTAATGCACGTTGTCGGCCGCGTCTTTGTGTTTCTGGATCGTCGCCTCGCGCTGTGTTTTCTGTGCATCCGTCTCCTGTGCCGCGTTCTGACTGGAACCGGAGCAGCCGGCCAGGCACAGTGTCACGAGGGCTGCAAGAGCGAGCACCACAGCGGAGGCGCGAACGGATTGGTTTTGCATGTCGATCCTTTCCAGTGCGTATATCGTTATTGCCGCGAACAAGCAGTGTGGAACAGGCACCGCTGGGGGCGGAACTACGGGGTTTCCGTCCATATGCCGCCCGTATAGTAGTCGTGAACGGCCTGCTGGCAAGTTTCCGTACCGGACTGAACGGGATAGCCGCCGCTGGGCCCGCCGAAATCGGAACTGGGAACGAAATTAGGGTCGAAGCACCATTTGAGTCCATCGATCTCAGAGGCCGGTCGAGCGGTCAGACCGAAGCCCGCATACTGTCCCGCCTTCATATGAATGATCTTGGCATGCCCATCCACGAAGCAGTAGTTCAGACTCGACATGTGGCGGATGCTCTTGGTGGCGGTGGGGCCGTCTGCCCCGCTCAGGATGTTATCCATTGCGATCGAGTAGCCGGGCGTATCGTACGTATCGCCGAACGCCACGCAGTCCGCCGGAGTTCCGATGGAAGCGATATTTCGGCCTAACCGCTGACCTAACGCGTTCTGAGTCTGCACCAGTCCGTAGCCGCTGTCGCTTACCCAGCCGTCGTTGTAGCCGTAGCCCATGATTCTGCCGGTTTTTGCGCCCGTATTCAGCCCAGCCGGATTCGATTTGCTGGTGGTGATCCCGGTGCGGTCCGGGCAGAGAAACATACTCCAGTTCTTGACATAGGGCTGGAGCAGATTATACCAATACCCGCCGCTTACGGCGAAATAGTTGTTGGCATCGCGCTGCGTGACCGGAGTCACCTGGCAGGGGGTCGTCTCATCGTAGTCCTGCGTGTACATGGCGTAGGCGAGACCGCCCTGTTTCAGGTTGCTCAGGCACGAGACCGCGCGGGCTTTCTCACGGGCCTGGGCGAAAACGGGGAAGAGGATAGCGGCCAAAATAGCAATAATGGCGATCACGACGAGCAGTTCGATAAGCGTAAAGGCTCTCTTGTTCATCATCGGTTCCTTTCACGAGGCGTACAGCGATAATCTGCATACGCCTATAGAATACACCTCCGATGATTAAGAAAACGTTAAGGGAGAGTTAAATCCCCGTTAACGTTGCCTGAGAACAATCGAAGGTTTTTCAGATGAGAACAGCCTAATCACGTCATCCTATGAGGCGTGCGAGGGCTTCGCGTGCGGACGCGCTGGAGCGGGCACGCTCGTCGAGCGCCGCTCCCAGCTCCTGCACCCAGGTCTCCACCGGGATCGGTTCGGTTTTGAGCGCGATCCCGCGCACGATCCGGGTGCGCATCGCCTGCAGGGGGCCGCGGCCAGGATCTTCCAGTATGTAGCGGTTCTCGCCAAGCATCACGATGACTTTGTGCAGGGTCTTCTTCGCAAAGAACCCGCCGCGGCGTTCGATCTGCGTGTCGTCCGGGAGGGCACGCTCCAGCATCTGCGCCAGCAGCTCCAGAAACTCCCGCTGATCCCCGGCATACTGCTTCGCCAGCGTCGCCGCCACACCGAACTTGAACCACTCCTGCTCTTCAAACGGATCCGCCATTCTTATATTCTCCCCAGCCGAAAGTCGATCAATGCAGCAAAGCGTAGGCGAGGACATTGACATTGATGAACTCGGCGCGATCGACCTCATCGCCCCCGCAGCAGCAGCAGTTCTCCGTATGCGCGGTGTCGTTGATGCCGTCCGACGAGAAGACCATGACGACCTTGCCTTTGATGGAGTAGGACTCCAGCGTCGCGCCGTCCGGGCCGCTGCGCCCATGCGTCGTAGCCAGCGAATCGATCTTGTAGACGGTGCGGAAGAGGGGATGCGCGACC
>JAYTGR010000615.1:0-4279 GCA_043733205.1 Chthonomonadaceae bacterium | reverse complement strand
CGACGGCGCTGTAGGTCGATGTCGCGCCATCCGGCACCATCGTCATCGGGGCGAAGAGCGATTTGACAGCGGCGTTGGTCGTATTGACTCCCGGCAGCGTCTGGACGTTGCCGTTGTTCAGCAGTTCTCCCGGATAGGCTGGCTTTATGGGCGAGTTGATACTGGGGAACAGGCCGATGACGTTGCGATTGGCCGCTCCGGTCATATCGTTGGTATTGGTGATGCCGCGTGTGGTCACCGCGATGGGGTTCGTGATGGCAGCGCGGCGTGGAATGCCGTACGCCGCAGGATTGGAAGATCCGGTCGGTAAAGCGGAATTCAGGCCCGCATAGTCCGCCTGACCCACAGCCAGGGTGTTCGAGGTGGCCGTCCCCTCCACCGGCTGCGTGAGGACGGCAGTCGCAGTGACACGATAACCTGATCCGGGCAGGAAGATCCCGTTGAGCGTGCCGATGATCGGACTCGCCGAGACCGCAGCAGGATCGATCATAATCCTTGCTCTGGCAATCCAGGGATAGACGTTCTGGTCCCGGCCCTGCAGCACTTTCGGGCCCAGGGCATTATCGATACCGTAGATCTGCATCGCATTGTGCTCTGCCGCCGTAATCGCCAGATCGTCCGGCCACTGATTGCCGGCAGAATGCGGCGTCACCGTAGTGGCGGGAACCGTGACAACCTGCGTGACCGTTCCGCCCTGAGGCATCGTTATGGTAAAGGTAACGGTGACTGTCGGCGGGCCCGTGGCCCCCAGCGGATTCATCGGATCGTCCTGCGGCTGCGCATGATAGACGCCTGCCGCCGCGATGTAGAGGAAGTCTCCCCAATCGACGGCATAAGCGCCGGTGGAGGAGGTGTCGTTGAGGTTTCCTCCGATCGGCAGCACGGAGTTGGTGTAGCCGCCTCCTGCAGTTTTGCGATTGGCCGTTTTACCTCCCGGCGCCGTCTGCATCATCTGGTTGTAGTTGGCCGCGCTGTAGAAGTCCAGCACCCGCATGTCGATGCTGATCGGCCCATTCCCGCCCAATACGACCTCGGTGGGCTCGCCAGGTCCGGTAGTATCTCCGAGCCCATCGAAGCCGGTGCCGATGCCATAGGCGTGAAGCTGTCCGCTGACATCTCCCTCCAGGATCAAGCCGCTGACAAGGGATGCCGGCGCGACACGTCCTACGACCGCATCATTGTGGCCCCAGGTCTCCGTCAGCAGGAACCCGCCGTTGGTGCCGGCACGGCTCGTGTCCGGACGGGCTGCCAGGCCATGTATCGCGCCATTATCGTCCGGGAAGACGATGGTAGGCTGTGGATTCGTCTCCGCAGGACTCGTACCCGAAAAGTTCGGATTGCCGAACAGCAGCGCCGCTATCGGCGAAGCCTCCGTCGTGGCAGTGGACAGCGTTGAGCCGGAACCGAGGACTGTGCCGTTGAGAGCGTTCAGCCCGTACAGGGTGCCGTTGCTCTGAAGCACATAGCAGTAGTCGTTCGTAACGGCGGGACTGCTCGGAAAGGTTCCGGCGGAGTTCAGGGTGGCCTGACTCATCAGAACCGGCGCAGTGCCTTTGAAATCGAGCGGCTGAGTCCCGTCACTGCCCGGTAACGGCGGATTAGGCGTGAACGGAAAGACCCATTTCAGGGTGTTAGTCGTCGGCGGTGTCCCGGAGATGACCGGGGGCACTTCCTGCAGGGCATAGGTACGCCCGGCGCAGGTGAAATAGACATACGGGAAGCCCGCACCGGCTGGCTGGAAGATCGCCGGAGTGCTGGGAGCCTCCCCCAGACCGAGGGTGTCCGCAGCGGGATAGATCCAGTTGCGCCGCTCCTGCCACACGGCTATATTGGCGGCATTGACGGCGGGCACAGTATCGTGCGGCGGGTTGATGGCGTAGAGATGACCGTTCCCAGCCGGAACCAGAATCGGCTTTTGGGCCGGGGTCAAACCCGGATAACTGGGATCGTAGGCGACCGAGCCAGGAATGGCTCCTACACTCGTTTCGTCCACGATCTTGTTGGTGCCGATCAGATTTTTCGCGTAGTAGGCATCGGCGCCGAAATGCGGCCAGGTCCAGATGCGCTGCGTGGTTCCGGTCGTGGTGAGGTCTGCGGGATTGAAGTCCCCACGGCCGCCGGCATCGAACGCATAGACATGCCCATTCATATTGCCGATAACGAGGATCTGTCCTCCGCCGGGGGCGCTGGGATCGTCGATGATGACCGGCGAACCCTGCATGCCTCGGAAGGCCGGGAGCACCGTATCGCTGCGCACGATAAATTCGCCTGCCTGCGCCGGATTCTTGACGATCTCGCCATCGTAGTGGAAGAAAGGATCCGCGATATCCGCACCCCAAATCGGAGCAGGATAAGCGCCTGCGTTGAAGCCCTTGTAGTTGGGATCGTGATACTGGGTGGGAAACTGGTTGGCGGTCTGTTCGGCGAGAGTCAGAGGACGATACGAGGGATAGGTCCAGTAGTTTCGCGTCGTAAATTGTGTGCGATCCCCTATCGCGTCGAACGCATAGATATGGCCCTGCGCCGATGCAACGGAGGTGGTTATGAAGTAGACGATGGTGCGTTTCACGCCGTCACGACACCGCACATTCGCGATCATCGGTGAGGCCGAACTGGTGGCAGAGACGTCGTCCGCATCCGCGGCGCCGACATAGCGCCACCGCACCCGGAGGCCGGACGGCAGAAAGTTATTGCCGCCTATACTGGCGACATCGCCGTTTTGGCTGTCGATACAGTAGAAGACCGGCGCGCTGACGACCGAAGTCGGATCCTGTATCAGCGGATTGGTGGCGCTTACCGGCAGCGTCGGGTCGGTCGGAAAGTTGATTCTGGGATCGGCGGTGGTCTCTTCACGGGCGAAGAACAGCAGCGGCTCCACATCCACGATGGGTACTCCCCCCGACGTGAACAGCAGTTTGTTCGTTCCGACAACCGGCCCAAGAATATGGCCGGACGCGGAGATTCGCTGTGTACTTGGCAGTGGTAAGTTCAGGCCAGGTCCGCCGATGGTGTTCGCCGTAAAGCGCACAGCGTCGGCGGTTACCATGGGAGCGGAGGGATATACCGGATCGTTGGCGCCCGTATAAACCTCGGGCGAGATACTGTAGATAGTGACCGCGATTTGATCGCGGGGATCGATGCCGTTGTAAGGAAAGACTGTCTGGGCTCCCCCGCCGCCCTGCACACGAATCCAGCCCGCCTGCGAGAGGTCGACCTCATAGATGCGGCTGAACGTCGGATTGTCCGTGTTTGCCTTCACGATATTTCCGGCGGCATCCACAGTTCTAAACCAACTGACGCGCACCAGGGCGCGCTTGACGTTGGGATGAGAGATGCCTCCGGTGTAGGTGCCGTCTCCCGGCGAATAGATATCGACACCGTAGGTACCCGGCTGCAGATTGTAAGCGCCGGACGCATACGTGGCGGTCGGATGGGTATCGTTGACCAGAGCGTTCTGAACTCCCGCGTAGACTTCGGGACTTACATTAGGCAGTGCAGCTAGCTCTGCGGGAGTAGCAGAGGTAATCTGGCCATTGGGGCGATTGACCGCAAAATCGTTGTGTGCCGCCAGAACGAAAGCATAATCGAAACTATAGAACTTGGTGGGATCGCTGTTGATCGAAAACCCCTGCTTCGGAGCGCGATAGTCGTTCACAGACCCGTCCGCAGGCACCAGTGGCAGCGTCCAGCCTCCATTGAGGTAGGCGTGCGCCATCTGCTGCGGGTCGAGACCCGTCTGCATCGGATAGGCCGACGAGGTGCGCACATTGTGCGAGTTCGTATCCGAGAAGTTCTGCGGATCCGCGTCGTTGGGGTTGTCGACGATCAGCGACGGTGAATTCGTGGTGCCGTTGGTCAGATCGAAGGTCCGAGGAAAATTGAAGCGACGGGCACCATGCCCCGGACTGTTGGCCGGACTATTGATGTTGTTGATACCCTGACGCAAAGGGATCCCAGACGTCGTGGCGTCGAAGGAGACATTGCCACGGTCCAGCAGCCAGTCCACATCTCCGAAGAGGGGCAGCTGCGCCTGCGCCGCCCCCCCGGCTCCCAGCGCAAACAGGAGCGCCAACAGAGCGCTCAGGCCGGTCTTGCGGAGCAGATGCGTGTTTCTATACCTCATGGAATTTCCTCTTATCTTCATCTCATTCGCTCGGACAAGCGGTGCGCCTTCCTCTCCGGCCTCTCTTCGGAGTGAAAAGAGGCCGGAAGGTCGCATTAGAACGGTCGGTCACTGAAGGTCGGCTGTTCGAGCAGCCCGGTGCTGGTCCCGCCGGAA
>JAYTGR010000614.1:0-4287 GCA_043733205.1 Chthonomonadaceae bacterium | reverse complement strand
GATTTGAGCGCCCCCTCAGTTTGCATGCTCCCAGACATGCAAAACCTCCCGGTGGAAGAGCAAAGGATCTGTCTCCGGGAGGTCGGCATAGCACCTATATTTTTCGTTTTCGTTTGGCTTCGTCGTGAGCCCTGTCTATCTTTGCACTCTGTATGGCATACCAGCACACATATTATACAGCTTGTACCTGGGGTTGGTAATTGGGAAGATCACGTAGATTCCGCTGACCGAGCCCTTACATCTTCGGAAACTCTTTATTGTGCCGTTCGGAAAACCTATTTTCCCTATCTATGCGTCAGGGCTGGCGCATCTAAATCTTATCGCTCATCGAGGGGATGTCGTCAACCCGACCATCACGTCGAATTCGGTAGACGTCGAGACGGAAAAGCAGATTCAAGAAGCGATCGGGCGCCTGATCCAGGGCCGGACCACCTTCGCCATCGCGCACCGCCTCTCGACTCTGCGCAACGCCAGCCAGCTCATCGTGATGGAAAAAGGCCAGATCGTAGAGACCGGCACCCATGCCGAACTGATGGAACTGAAAGGGGCTTTCCACAGCCTCGTAGAGACCCAGAGCCAGGTGACGCAGATCCTGGGCGCGGGCGAATGACACGACAAGTCGGCCCCTGTCCAAATCCGGAAAGGGGCCCGCGAACGACTTATTGAAAGGAACGCCGAAATGAAACCGGAGGAGCTGAAACTGTTCTACGAGCCGAAAGAGCGGCTGCGTCTCACGGTAGGGGAAGAGCGCTCGTACCTGAGAACGCGCAGTGGTTTTCCGAGACGCATCTGCTGCTAAACGTCGATGGAAACCGGTTCGAGATCCTGGATGTAGGCGCTCTCGACGCCCGCAGTAAGGCGTATATCGCGGCCATTCTCTGACGGTGCGAGCCGGCTTGGTTGACAGGGAAGGGAAGATACTGTTATGATAGATCAACGCTTTGCTCATAGGTATTACCAAAGATGATGAAACGCCGGATCAGCAGTCATGATGTTGCGCGCCACGCCGGAGTGTCACAAAGCACCGTCTCTCTGGTCCTGAGCGGCCGGGCAGGGACACGGATCTCCTCTGAAACCCGTCAGCGGGTTCTCGACGCCGCCCAGAATCTCAACTATACCATCAATGTCGCCGCGCGGGCTCTCGTCACGGGCCGCACCAATCGTCTCGCCGTCGTGCCGATCCATCCCGGCGGCCTGCTGGACCGTGATATGTATTATGGTCAGGTGCTCAATGGGATTACGCTGGGCGCCCTGCACGCCAACCATAACCTGCTTCTCCACTCCGCCAACTATCCCGACTGGCAGACGCTTCAGGGGGATATACTCAATGGCTCCTCGGATGGAGCGCTCCTCATCGGGCGCAAACACGACGATCCTTTGACGCAGGCCCTGCTGGACGCCGGCTTTCCAACTGTCTGTATCTCCTACTACACGCAGCATCCCTCGTGCATTGCCGTAGACTGTGACAACGTGGATGGGGGACGAATGGCGGTACAGCATCTCCTGGACTGTGGCTACAAGAGGCTTGCATTCTTTGCTCCTTCCGGCGTTGAAACGTGGGTCGAAGCGCGGCGAAAGGGCGCGGAAGAGGCTCTCCAGTCCGCCGGCCTCGACCCAAACGCGATGCTGCTGCTCGGCCAGGAGTATGCGGAACAGAACGACGGATGGATCGAGCGTCTGATTGCCTGCCTTCGTGCCGCGTCTCCTTCCCCGACCGGGATTTTTTGTGCGGAGGAGAGTCAGGCCCGGATTTTGGTGGAAGCGCTGGGCGAATATGGCTTCCGTGTGCCGGAAGATATGGCTGTCGTCAGCTTCAACTCTACGGAGATGAGCGCGCGGGCGCGGCCACCGATCACCTCCGTGCGCCAGCCGCTGGTCGAGATCGGCAAAGAGGCTGTGCGCCTGCTCCACGCGGTCATCGCCGGAGAAGAGACCGCGCCGGGAGTGCGGCGTCTGCCTGTCAGTCTGGACGTTCGGGAATCGACATGTGCTCCGGCCAGCAGCCCATGAGGGCCTGAATCGATAAGAAAGAAAGTGGGATACTATGCGAAGACTTGCACGCCTCCGCGCTGCATCGTGCCGGAATCTCACAGCGATTGCTGTCTGCATCCTGTTCGGCCTGCTTTCCTGTCGGCCTGCGGCGTCCCAAGGGAGTGCGCCCTATGTCTGGATCGAGGGCGAGGCGATCGGCACGACCAATGTCAAACCCAGCGTATCCGGATGGGGGCACGCCGAGTTTCTGTCGGACGGCAAATGGCTGCAGATCTCGATCGATGCGGACAAGGTCGAGAAGGAGCTGCCGGCCGGTGGCGCCGTTCTGAACTATCCCTTTCAGGTCGTGCAGGCAGGCGACTACGAGGTCTGGAACCGGATCGGATACGAGTTTGTGCGATCTCCGTTCGAATGGCGCGTGGACAGAGGTGCGTGGAGCACGGTAAAGCCGGACGACCTGACGACCGACCTGATGGAACTGGCCGATTGGAACGAGGTTGCGTGGATTAAAATGGGCGCTGCGGCGCTGCAGCCCGGCGCACACCATCTGGAGATCCGCCTGCCCCTGACGAAGGATGAGAAGGGTAAGACGGCCCGCATTCTGTACGCCTCGGACGCCCTGTGCCTCTCCCGAGGCGCGTTTCATCCTAACAGCAGGTTTAAGCCCGACGCCGACTACCGTTCTGCGCTGGATCGGGAAGCCGCGCAAAAGGTGTTCGAGATGCCGGACCCCAAGGGAGCGGTGGAGCGGGCCGTGCTGCCCTTGAAGGGAGTATGGGAGATCTGTCGCCACGATGAGCAGACGCCCGGTGAGGTCGCCGCTCCGATCATGGACTTCCCACAGCAGCCGCACTGGTATGGAATCGCGGTTCCCAGCGACAAGATGGCGCGGCCCGAGTTCGTGATGGCGCACCGCATCTGGTATCGCACGCACGTCCAAATTTCTGCTGCCTCCTCCGGCCGCTCTTTCCATCTCGTTTTTCCACAAAACAATCTCAATACCACCGTCTATGTCAACGGAGTCTACTGTGGCTTCAACAAGAACCCATTCGCACGTCTCTCCATCGATGTTACGAAAGGCGTCAAGCCGGGTTTGAACGAGGTCTGGGTCGGAATCAAGGACGCTTACTACGGCTTCTCGGCCAATCCAGACGATCCCATGAAGCTGCGCAAGCATTTCAATCTCCCGCTCAGTTTCACGCACATGGGCTTCCAGGATCTGGCCTATCCCGTCTGGAACGCCTTTCAGTCCGGAATACTCGTTACTCCAGAACTGGTCGCCTCGGGGCCAGTCTACAGCGCCGATGTCTTCTGCAGGCCTTCCGTGGCGCGGAAAGAGCTGGCGGTCGATGTCACCGTCTCCAATCCCACGGGACAGGCTGAGGCCGGCGACGTGGTATGTACGGCTGTCGATGCTGCTACCGGGCAGGCAGTGAAGACCCTGAGCGCCAAGCCGTTTACGCTGGCGGCGGGCGCGGCGCAGGTGGTCAATCTGTCCGGCAGCTGGGACAGCGCCAAACTCTGGTGGCCCGACGATCCGCATCTCTATCTGCTGCGTACGACGGTAAACGTGGCCGGTAAGCCGGTCGATGTCTCCGAGACGACGTTCGGATTTCGAGAGTGGACTATCGACGGCATCCATTTCAAACTCAACGGCATCAATTTTCACGGCTATCATGACGCGCATGGCGAAGGAACGAAAGAGGAGTGGCTGGCCTTTCATCGCAAGACCCACCAGGCGATGATGCGCTTCTGGGGCACGGAGTGGAAAGGGCTCGCACCGGAAGACGCGCTCACCTATTTCGACACCAACGGCGTCGTCGTGCGGCGGCAGGGGATGCTGGACGGGGAGGCCATCGGCTACAACGCCATCGAGAACGATCCCACCCTCAGAAAGCGTTACGGCTCCGAAATCAAGATGGACCTGATGCAGAACTGGCGCGATCAGATGGTGGCGCAGGTCCAGGGAGAGCGCAATCATCCCTCCGTGATGATCTGGTCCATCGAGAACGAGTGGCTCTACATCAACTGCATCAATCTCTACGGCGGCCTGATGGACGCCTTCGAAGCGGAAGTGACGCGCACGTCCGAAGCGGTGCAGAAAGCCGACCCGACTCGCCCGACCATGACCGACGGCGGGGGTGCCGCCAAAAGCCAAACGATGCCGGTACACGGCAACCACTATGTCACCTCCGCGTTCATGCAGTATCCTGCGCTGGCCTACGCCGCCAATCCGGACGGAGGCGGGCGCGGGCGCTGGACCTGGGACGAGAAACGGCCGCGCTTCATCGGAGA
>JAYTGR010000613.1:0-1396 GCA_043733205.1 Chthonomonadaceae bacterium | reverse complement strand
ATACTTCGCCCGGTAGACCTCTTATCAGACTGAGAGCCTCCTCCGGGTCGGTGCAATCCGGGAGACGCTGGCGAGCGATTTCTGCCCGGCGTATTGCTTCGGGAGACTGACGGCCGAGCACCGGACTCGATTGCACCCGCGTTTCCAATCGTGCCAGTCGGGAACGTGTGTTCATGCCTGCTCCCCAAAGACTTGCATGGTCACTTCGTAGAGCGTTGTGAGGATCTCCGGACGTGTCAGCAGAAGCAGTTCGTGGCAGATCCTCCGAGGATGATTTACCAGGAGACCAAACGCCTCTACGGGGTCGGTGCAGTGAGGCAGATGCCTGCGTGCTTTCTGTGCGCGTTGGCCGCCTGTCTCCAATCTTTCCAGTCGGGATCGAAGGTTCATTCTGCCCCTCTCGTCATCGGATACGTCCTTCTCGCAAGGCGCGGCGTGCCTTTTCGACAATCTCCGGTCGCCGCAGGTTTTGCTCCTGGAGCGCAAGGCAAGCCACGAGCAAGTCGTCTGGTATCAGAGAGATCAATTGTGTATGGCAGCGGGTAAAGATGTCAGGATCGAAGGTCGGCAATGCGCCCATCACGGCCAGGACAGCCTCTGCAGACGTACAGAGCAGCATTCGTTCGGCGGCCTCTTGAAACAGCCGCTCCACCGTCACAGGTTCTGTCAGCGTCTCCCACTCCCTGACCGTCTGTAACAGATGGACAGACTGCTCGGCCTTGGAGAGCCGCGCCTGAAGCGTCGTTCTCATGCTGCTGCGTCCTGTTCTGCCAGCGCCGTCTCCAGCACGCCCAGCCTCACTTCCATGTCCTGAAGCTCCATGCCCTTGAACGCCATGTCCAGCACCGAGCGCGCCGCCGACACGCGTACGCTGCCCGGCTTCTCTCCGTCCTGCATGATGCTGACAAGGGTCGCTACTGCTGCCCCGCTCGCCTTCTGCAGCAGGCCGATCGCCACCTCCACCGCCTGACGCCGGGCCGTCCGGTAGTCGGTCGCGAACGTCTCCTCCTTCAGCCAACGCAACAGAGACGCCTCGCTGACGCCTGCTGACTTCGCCGCGCCTGCTATGGTCGGATGCACCAGCAGCGCCGCAATCGCTTCCTCTTTCTTGCGTGATTTTCCGCTCTCGGCTGTCATAGGCTTGCACCGGCTTTCATTTCTCTACAGGCTGTCAATGGATCGGTGAGGGTGCTGCACCTGCTCACCCGCTTCCGGCCTCCCGGTACTCCTTCTTAATCCGGACCTGCCGCTGCGTCACCCAGGAGCGTTGGTACTCCGTATCGGCGAAGAGCTTCGAGAAGCCGGTGATGTGCTTGAGGCGCAGCAGCTCTTCCGGCCCCATCCCGATCTCGTTGCAGACCTCGGCGTCCTGCCAGCCGTTTTCCAGCATCGAGAA
>JAYTGR010000612.1:0-4290 GCA_043733205.1 Chthonomonadaceae bacterium | reverse complement strand
TGGCCTCCACCACCGGGGCCACCGCCCTGGCCTCCACCCCCGGGGCCACCGCCCTGGCCTCCACCGCCGGGGCCACCGGGTCCGTCCGGCATCATGCTGTCCCGATCTTTGCGGTAGGCGGCCTGGATCGTCTTGATCTTGTCAGCCTGCTCTGAGGTCAGCTTGAGTTCTGAGGCGAGGACTTCGACCGGAGTTGTGACCAGCTGAATGCGTCCGCCGCCCTGTCCACCGAAGCCGCGTCCGCCGCCCTGTCCACCCTGTCCGCCGGGAGGGGGACCGCCCTGCTGCTGTGCCTGGGATACAACGCCTGCCACCGACAGAGTCAGCAGGGTGAGGGTCGTGACTCCAATGCGAAAATTACTGCTGCGAGATTTCATTTGCCTGTTCTCCTGAAGTGCGCGGAAGGGAATGCTCGCCCCTGCCGTGAAAGGTTAAGGTCTGCGGGAACAGACCGTCTTGCCTGGATTGCGATCTATCTCAAAATGCGTTCGGTCCGTGGTTATCCTTCGCGAAACGGGCCGCGCTCCCGATCAGGGAGCGTTTCCTGCTGTCCGCTGCAAAGGCCATCGTTATGCAGATGATAAGAGGATACTGGGAGAAGATGAAAAGAAGATGAAAACAGTATCAAAGCGCTTGGACACTCCAAAACTAATTTCTACGGGGGCGGTGAAGGGACTGAATCCAGTGGTTGAGGGCAGCGGCGAGCAGAATACCGATTCCGTAATCGAGCAGATCGGCCCAGGAGAAGACGGCACCGAACACGAGATGCCCCAGCGTTGTCGCGCGGAACGCCACGAGCCAGGGAGCGTGTATCAGCTTGGAACATTCGATGCCGACCGCATAAAACGCGGAAATACCGGCAAGAAACGTAAGTGAGCGCGCCGGAAACAGCAGTACTGCCAGCCAGCAGACCATCACGGCCCAGAGCACGTCTCCAGTATTCTTATGGAGCGGAAATGGCAGCCAGGCGTCGAATCGGCGGGAGGCTAGTCCCAGCACGATCGTGAGCGCCATCAGAAGCGCATAGGTACGCCGACCCCGACGGAGAGAGCCCTCCCGCATAGAAGCGGCATCCGCCGGAGGCGCTGTTATGGTCAAGAGCCTGTCCCAGGCGGAACAGGCTCTTGACCACAACGACTGTGCAGAAGAAGACGATTCATACGCTTTCTCACATTACTATTTCGGTTTCATCAGCGGGAAGAGCAGGACATCTCGAATGCTGTCCGCACCGGTCAGCAGCATGACCATGCGGTCGATACCGATGCCCAGGCCGCCGGTCGGAGGCATTCCGAACTCCAGAGCGCGGAGGAAATCCTCGTCCATCGGGTGCGCCTCGGGGTCCCCAGCGGCGCGCTGAGCTGCCTGGCCCTCGAAACGTTCGCGCTGATCCAGGGGATCGTTGATCTCGGAGAAGGCGTTGCCGAGCTCTGCCGTTCCGATATAGACTTCGAACCGCCGAGTGAGGCTGGGATCGTCGGGGCGCTTTTTGGCGAGCGGCGAGGTCTCCGTGGGAAAATCCGTAATGAAAGTCGGCTGAATGAGATGCGGCTGGGTGTAGACCTCGTGCAGTTTCTCGATCAGGCCGCCCAGAGTCGACTCTTTGTTCAGATCGATCGGGGCGTCGATGGCGCGGCAGGCTGCGTGCGCCGATTCCAGCGAGCGCAGATCGGCGGGATCGATCCCGGCATACTGCTGAATGCCTTCCAGCATCGGCAGGCGCCGCCAGGGCCGCACCGAGAGATCGATCGTCTGATCCTGCCATGTGAAGGTCGGCGTCCCACTGACCTCGGTGCAGATCGCCTCATACATCTCCTCGACCAGTTCCATGATGTCTTCCAGGTTGACATAGGCCTGGTAGAGCTCCATGAGGGAGAATTCCGGGTTATGGTCGCGATCCATGTTCTCGTTGCGGAAGACGCGTCCGATCTCATACACCTTTTCGAAGCCGCCGACGATCAGCCGCTTCAGAAACAGTTCCAGCGAGATGCGGAGCTTGAAATCGCGGTCAAGATAGTTGTGATGGGTCTGGAAGGGCCGTGCCGACGCCCCGCCCGCCTCCTGCTGCAGAACAGGCGTTTCGACCTCCAGAAAACCTTTGCCGTCGAGGAACCGGCGCATGGAGGAGACGATTCGACTGCGCTGCGTCAGCGTATGCCGGGTCTCGGGATTGGCGATCAGGTCGAGATAGCGATAACGGTAGCGGTCTTCCATATCCGCAAGCGCGTTGTGCGTCTGGCCCTCAGCATCGACTTTACCCATAGGCGGCATACGCAGAGCCTTGGAGATTACCGTAAGCTCCTGGACGTGAACGCTGATCTCGCCCGTCCGAGTGCGGAAGATGTAGCCCTTTACACCCAGAAAGTCGCCAAGATCCACGAACTTTTTGAACTGCTCATAGTCAGTCACACCGAGATCGTTCAGCCCCACGTAAAGCTGAACGCGGCCCGATTCGTCGGCGATTTGCGCGAAAGCCGCTTTGCCCATCGGGCGACGTGCTACCAGACGGCCCGCCAAGGAGACAGACTGGTTCTCCTGATCGGCAAACCGAGCCTCTTCCGTCACCTGGGCGGCCGTGAGGGACCGCTCCCAGCGCTCTACTGCAAAAGGATCCTTGCCTTCCGCCCGCAACGCTTCCAGTTTGCGCAGACGCTGCTGAAAAAGCGTGTCCTGCGTCTCGCCCGATTCCTCATGCTCACTCACGAAAAAAGTCCTCTCCTTGATATTCCGCGCCCTGGCGAAGTATCGCCGGGGCGCGGTGCCTGTCCGTTGTTAAGATCGTATGACGCGAGCCACTATTTGCGAATGCTCTCGATACGGTAACGCAGGGTGCCGTTCGGAACCTGGATCGGCACGATGTCCTGAACCTTTTTCCCGAACAGAGCCTGACCGATTGGCGTCTCATCGGAAATAAGATCGTTGTCAGGATCGGCTTCCACTGAGCTGACAAGCGTCAGTTCCCACTCGTCGTCGTTATCTAGATTGGTCATCTGCACGATCGAACCGATACCGACATGGTCCGTCGGGATATCGCTCTCTTCGAGCACCTGCGCGATCTGAAGCACGCGGCGCAGTTCGGAGATCTGTCCCTCGACCAGCGCCTGTTCGTTTTTCGCGCCTTCGTATTCGGCGTTTTCCGTCAGGTCGCCGTACTGTTTCGAATCGCGGATGCGTTCGGCCACTTCGCGCCGCTGCACATTCCGCAGATAGTCGAGCCGCTGCTCCAGCTTGTCCCGCCCACGGAGAGTCAGAACGATCTCCAGTTCCTGCGACATTCCCTCTTCTCCTGTCGTCCCCGGTGTGCATTTTCGGGTGAAGGTAACCGTCACAAACAGACTACGTACGATTTGACCAGTTCTGCGCCCAAAAGTCGCGGAATTCGCAGGGACGGAGTATTGAAAAATGCCGAGAGCGTTTGCCCTCAGCGTCGAAAGTGCCGTTCCTCGGCTGCGCTACCTTAATTTGCCGCCTAGAATAGCACACAAACAGCCGCCCTGTCAAATTCGCCGGCGCGTTTCGAACAGCAAAAAGGGCAGGGAGGCAGGGTTATTCCTGGGGCTGGACGGCCAGACGTACGAGATAGAGGTATTCGAGACCGGCGGACAGCAGAAACGCAGCGGAGGCGACCGCCATGCCGGGCAGACCGAAGCCGATGCCCGTCAGCAGCACCGCGCCGTATATCGTGAGGTTGATGCCCATGCCTCGATAGACAGCAGAGGTTCGTCCGCTGGCGACGAGAACCCCGCGCGCCCAGGAGCCGAGCGCCGTGAGGAGCGGCAGCGGCGAACACAGCACGACGCCGACCCGCACGAAGGTGCGAAGCTCATAAGGGAGATGCAGCACGGCGCCCATGTAGCGATCGAGCAGCGGCGTGAGCGCGAGCAGGAGGGCGATGGCCATGGAGACCAGGCCCACCATCGTAGTGAAGCGGCGCAGGGCGGGGCGCGCTTCCGGACGCCGGGACTGCGAGATGGCGATCTCCTGGAGTGCCAGCCCCGGCCCGCGCAGCACGAGCAGCAGCATCGAGGCGACCGGCCAGGCCGCAAGCGTCTGATGCGGCGCGGCGAGCCGGGCGAGAGCCGCCGACGTGAGGGGCGGCGCGAGCAGCGTCAGCAGCGTGGTCGCGGCGAGCGGCGTGTGGAAACGGAAGATCGCCGCCTGCGTCAGCGGCACGGCTTCGGGGGAGTGACGGCCGAGGAGGTGCTGGCGCGCGATAGGCAGGGCAAACCAGGTGACCGCAATGGCCTCCATAATGACCGCCGCCATAAGCGTGATCGCGCCGACCTCGACACC
>JAYTGR010000611.1:0-1396 GCA_043733205.1 Chthonomonadaceae bacterium | reverse complement strand
TACGGCGGCTGACGCCGGTATGCAGACGAATAGGCTCCGCGACCTGCTCCCCGAGCGTCATCGTAGGATTGAGGGAGGAGAACGGGTCCTGAAACACCATCGCAATCTTCGCGCCGCGAATCTGCCGAAGATCCTTCTGCGACCGGCCCAGCAGCTCCTCGCCGTCCAGCTGGATCGAGCCTCCGGTGATGTGGCCCGGCGGCGTGGGAATCAGGCCCATCAGCGAGAGCGCCGTGACGCTTTTCCCCGAGCCCGACTCGCCGACGATCCCCACCGTCTCCCCACGCTCCACCTCGAAGGAGACGCCCCGAACCGCCTGGACGACACCTCCCGAAGTGCGAAATTCGGTCTGTAAGTTCTCTACGCGCAGCAGCGGGACAGACAAGATTGTTTCTCCAAAAACCTGAAAACGTTTGTGTCAGGCGGCAGCGAACTCCCGCATACGCAGGTCGGCCCAGCCCTGTTCGACATAACCGGAATGAGTGAGCAGGCGATAGCGGAACTCCACCGACTGTCCGGCTGCGATGACGGTATCCTGCCAGGCGTGGGGATTGATTTCGAGCGTTCCGGAGGAATCGATGTTCCAGACCGGCGGATGCGAGGGGTTGGCGGGATGATCCAGGATCACCAGCCCGACCGTCTCGGCCAGCACGACGCCGACACAGCCGCACCAGGCTGCGCTCCGCCGGTTTACCTCCGCCCCATAATCGCCTTCGCTGCTGCGAACCGTTCCGCTGGAGGAGACGAATGCAGAGGCAAGCCGCATGCGCAGCAGTCCGCGCTCCGAGCGCACGAGCGTCATGGCATGCTGCTCCGGAGCCCGCAGTTCCAGACGGAGATCCAATATTGTACCGGCCGCAGGACCGGACTGGACCCGAAGAGTCCGCACTTCCGTCAGCAGACGGCGTCCGTCCGGCGTGAAGCATCCGCACGTGTGCTGGAGGCCGACCGACTGGGAGCCGCGCCGCGCAATGACGCCTTCCGAGCGGCAGAGGCCCGCCCGATCGCTGTCCTTCTCTCCGAATACGCAGCCGTCCAGATCGGAATGACCGATCCATACCGAGACGCCGTCTTCAAAAAAGGGATGGGTGACCGCGCGCCGCTCTGCCGCGAACAGCGACATCAGGCCCGGAACCGGTGCGTCGTGCAGATAACGGGCAGCACGCTCTTCACGAACGAAGAGTTCTACGCTTTCCCGCCGAGTTTCCAGCCGAGTTCCGCTTCGCATCGTGCTCCCTTTCATCGGTCCTCATGGTAAAAGTAAAGCATATCCCGGTGGATTTGTCAAATACAGCGTTCTCTTTTCGCAAGGAGTTCGGAAGCCCGACGTCGAAATAGAAAAGCAGCGATGAACAGAAAATTATTGACCAATCTGCCTGCCATCCCGCCGCAGGGC
>JAYTGR010000610.1:0-1400 GCA_043733205.1 Chthonomonadaceae bacterium | reverse complement strand
TGCTCGCCCACGTCATGCCCGAAGATCTGCTGCGCTACGGCCTGATCCCAGAGTTCATCGGCCGCCTCCCTGTAGTCACAACCCTGCGCTCTCTAGATCACGAGGCATTAGTCAGCATCCTGACCGAGCCGAAGAACGCCCTGGTCAAACAATACGGCAAGTTCTTCGAGTTCGATGGCGTTGATCTGCGCTTCACCGAGGACGCCCTCCACGCCATCGCCGAGGAGGCTATCAAGCGGTCCACGGGCGCGCGCGCCCTGCGGACCATCATCGAACAGGTCATGCAGGACATCATGTATGAGACGCCCTCGCAGCGCGACATTCAGAAGATCGTCATCACCGGCGACATGGTCCGGGCGCGCGTCAACCTGATGCCAGGCGCGAAGCCCGAGATGCGCGCCGCTTCGTGAAAATACTGACCTAACCCCGGCGCAGCGCGCCGACCCTTCCCTGTTGTGGAAGGATAGAAGTTATTTCCGAGGACACCCCTGCTGCCTGAGCTGTAGGTATTTATATCCTCATCCTTCCCTAACAGGGAAGGGTCGGCGCGCTGCGCCGGGGTTAGGTTCTCCCGCAAAGGTCCCCCACCCACTTATGGCCCGTACAACGACGACCGCGCCTCGCGCCAAAAAGACCAGCGGCCGGCGCTCCAGCCCGGAGGCGCCCCAGCCCGGCGCGTTCCCTGATGTCCTGCCCCTCCTGCCCATCCGCGAGATCGTCCACTTCCCCGGCATCATTTTCCCACTGTTCGTGGGCCGCGAGAAGTCTGTGCGCGCGCTCGATGAAGCCATGGCGGGCAGCGAGCACATCATTCTCACCGCCCAAAAACAGGTGGCGACCGAGGATCCCGAGACCGAAGATCTGCACGAGATCGGCATCGTCGCCGAGATCATCCAGATCCTGAAAGTCCCGGACGGCTCCGTCCGGGTCATGCTTGAAGGCAAGGAGCGCGTCCGCGTGGCCGAATGGCTCCAGACCGAGCCGTACTTCCAGGTGCGATTAGAGCGCCTCCCTCTTTCCCCTGTCCAGCCGCTCGAAGCTGAAGCCCTGATGCGCTCAGTGACCACGCAGTTCGAGCAGATCGCCAACACCGGCAAGAACATTCCCCCTGAAGTCGTCGTCACCCTACTGGGCATCGAGGAGCCGGGCGCCCTGGCCGATCATGTCGCCTGGCACCTGCCCTCCCTGCGCGTCGAAATCAAGCAGGAGCTTCTCGAAACACTGGACGCCGGGGAGCGCCTGCAAAAACTCAGCCTGCTGCTGACCAAAGAGTTTGAGATTCTCCAGATCCAGAAGAACATCCGCAGCCGGGTCGAGAAAGAGATGGGCGATACCCAGCGCGAGTTTCTTCTGCGCGAGCAGATGAAGGCCATCCAGCAGGAACTTGGCGAGCGCGACGA
>JAYTGR010000609.1:0-4308 GCA_043733205.1 Chthonomonadaceae bacterium | reverse complement strand
CCGCCCCGCCTCTGAGTGCGCCCCTGCGCGCCCTGCTGCTCGGCGCCGCCACGGTAGCCTACCGTGCCCGCCGGGCCGGGCCGGCTTTCGCCGCCCTTAGCGTCATCTACAATCTTCGCTACCTTGAAGGGGCACAGTCGGAGATCGGCGCGCGCTCCGAGATGCGGCGGCTGGTGTTGAGCCAGTCCTGCCCGTGAAGACAGCCTCGGTGCGCCTCGGAGCGGCGCTCCTCTGGACCGGCCTAGTGACTCTGGTGGCCGTCCTCTATGGGGTCGTCAATGACCTGTGTTATAACGTAAATATGGATGGGCGGCAATCACGGCGCAGTTGGAAGGCTTTTACACTCAGGTTTTCGCCGGCCGTTCGGCGGTGGGGGGAGTAGGGTAGGCAGCTTCCTGCTGCCCTTCTACAAGTGCAGGGTTGTCATCAAGTCGCTTGTTTCCTCGACTCCCTCTCCGTCACCGTATCGGTTCTGAATCACCTCCACGACTTCGAAGTTCGCCAAGAAGAGATCCAATATCCGGGGGTCGAAGTGGGTCCCATAGCCCTGGCATAGAATCTCGCGCGCCTCACTGCGCGTGTAGGCTTTCTTGTAAGGACGCCGGCTTGTCAAGGCATCGAAGACATCGGCGACGGCGCAGATGCGGCCATGAAGGGGGATGGCTTCCCCCTTTAGCCCATGCGGGTAACCGCTGCCGTCCCACTTTTCATGGTGCGTCAGGGCGATGATCTCGCCCATCTGGAGCAGCTTCGAGGAAGACCCGCACAGAATGTCCGCCCCGATGATCGTGTGCTGCTCCATGACACCGCGTTCGGCATCGCCCAACCGTCCCTCTTTCAGCAGGATCGAGTCGGGGATGCCTATCTTGCCGACATCGTGCATGATGCTGCCCTGCTGGATATGCTCCGTTTCGTCCGCCGGCAGGTCCAGCGCCCAGGCTAACAGGCCGCAGTAGTGGCTGACGCGGTGAATATGTGAGGCGGTATGCTCGTCACGATGCTCGGCGGCCAGGGCCAGGCGATGGATCGTGTCAAGCTGCGCCTCGTAGATCTGCTGGCGCCCCAGGACGACTTCGCTCATCGCATTTTGCAGGTCGGAAGTCCGTGCTGCTATCATGCGTTCCAAATCGGCCTGATGGTTCTTGACGGCGTCTTGGGCTGCTTTCATCTTGAGCATGCATTCGGTCCGCACATGAAGCTCGTGCCGGTCAACCGGTTTGGTGATGAAATCATTCGCACCCGCTTCCACCGCCTTCATCCGGTCCTGATGGCTGTTGAGCGCAGTGACCATAATGATCGGCACATCTTTGTAGTCCTCTTGGGCGCGGATCTGTGACACCAGTTCAAACCCGTCCATCTCCGGCATCATCCCATCCACCAGCAGGAGGTCGAAGCGCTTGTCCAGGAGCGCCAGGGCCTCCGCCCCGCTCTGTGCTTCTTCCCAGACATGCCCCAGCGATTCCAACTGCGCAGCCAACAGTTCCCGGTTGAATTCTTCATCGTCAACAAGCAGAATCCGCTTTTGGGTGATAGTCATGACTTCCTCTCTTGACCTGCCAGGACTGCCCGGAGCGTATCGGCGAGGGTGCGTGTGTTGAGTGGCTTGGTCAGATAAAGTGCGCCACCTGCCGCCAGCGCCCGGTCCTTATCGCCGTACATGGCATGGGACGTCAGGAAGACGATTGGGATAGCGCGCGTCTGTGGGTTTTGCTTGAGTTGATGTGTCGCTGTCAAACCGTCCATGCCGGGCAGAGCGACATCCATCAGAATAAGGTCCGGCGGTAGCCGGAGCGCTTCGGCAATTCCGGCCTCGCCTGTCGCGGCCTGTCTGACGGCAAAGCCGACGTGTTCCAGAACGTCGGTCGCTAGTTCCATGTTAAATGGATTGTCTTCAACGATCAAGATCGTGTGCATTGTCATCGGGGTCATACCTTCCTACGCGGCCAAGCGCAGTGCTGGGAGTGTTTCTGGCAGGAACGTGTTTGATGATGCTTCTAGAAGCGTGAGCGGCAGCGTGAGCGGCAGCGTGAACCGGAAGGTCGAACCCAAACCCGGCCCCTCACTTTCCACCCAGATTTCTCCGCCGTGCATCGCCACCATCCGACGGGTCAAAGATAGCCCCAATCCTGTACCCTGCTGAAGACGGGTATAAGTCGAGTCGACTTGCTCGAACTGACCGAAGATACGCTCCCGATCTTCGGGACGCAGCCCGATCCCGCTATCACAAACGGAGACTTCCAGCAAGCCATTGACAAGGCGCGCTTCGACTGTCACCTGCCCGCCTTGGGGGGTGAACTTGACGGCGTTTGAGAGCAGGTTGTAGAGAATCTGCTTGAGACGTGCCGGGTCGGCCATCAGTGGCGGCAGTTCCTCTTCGACGGCCAGCGTCAGCGCCACCTGTTTCTTAGTAGCGAGCCCTTGTGCGACGGCAATGACGCCCCGCAGGACTTCGGATACCTCCACTGCCTGTACAAACAGTTCCATGTGCCCTGACTCCACTTTGGACAGGTCCAGAATGTCGTTGATGAGCTGAAGCAAGTGCTTGCCACTGGTCGAGATGTTGCCTACATACTTAGTCTGACGCGCATTCATCTCACCGAACACCTGGTCTTGCAGCAGCTCGGAGAAGCCGATGATCGCGTTCATAGGGGTTCGCAGCTCATGGCTCATGTTGGCGAGGAAGAGGCTTTTAGCCTGCGAAGCCGCTTCTGCTGCGGATTTGGCCGCCAGAAGCTCCTGCTCCGCCCTCTTGCGCCCGGTGATATCCGTGTGTGACCCTGCCATCCGGCACGCCCGCCCTGCGGAGTCGCGCAGGGCGACACCACGCGCAAGCACCCAGCGCACTCCGCCGTCTTTGTGCCGCATACGGAACTCTATCTCGTAATTGGGCTGGATTCCGCTTAAATAGTCATCCACCGCTGTTTGCACCAGATGCCGGTCTTCAGGACAGACGTGCTTTATCCAGTTGCCGGGTTGGTTGACAATTTCATCGTCTTCATAGCCGAGAATCGCTTTCCATCGTGGCGAGAAATAGACGGTGCCGCGTTGTATGTCCCAGTCCCATAAACCATCGCGGGAGCCTTGAACGGCGATCTCGAAACGCTCTCGACTTTCGTGCAACTCGACCATCCGTGTTTCCAGAACAGTGTTGGCAGTCCGCAGGCCTTCGCGGGCGTTCGAAAGTCCCTGGGCGGCCTGGATGATCTCCCCCTGCATCAAATTGAAGCTGTCCGCCATTTCTCCCACTTCGTCGTGTGAATGTACGCGAACCGGTGTGATGTCCACCCGTGCATAGGCCCCATCCAAATCGCCTCGCCCGAGCGCCGCCATGGCGCGCGAAAAGTCGGTGAGCGTTCCCGTTGCCAGCCGCCGTGCGGCTTGGGCCACTTCTTCCATCGCGTGGCCGATCATCCCCGGCAAAATCAGCCCGACCGAGATCGTCAGCAGCGCGACGGCGACGAAGATGTCTTCCAGGGCCGCGATCCACTCCGGGTGTCCGGTATGGACGCTGCGGATCGCCAAAAAGTACCCGACGCCGTCTAGGGTCAGCACGAGGAGCATGGATCCCGTTAATTTGGTATGGAGTGACCAGGCATATTTCCGAATGTTCCGTCCGCGCCGGTCCTGCCAGCAGCGGACGGCATAGAAGACGGACCCGGAATATGCCAGTGCCAGTCCAGCCAAGACGGTCGGCAGCCCAAACTGCTCAAAGCCGAGGATCGTCGCCGCCAGCCACACCAGAGAAGCCGCCACGCCCAGCTCGATTGTCCCGCGCGGCGCGCGCCAGGGCCGGCGTATCTCAGGCGCATCGCGCCGGAGCAGCCAAACCGCAATGTTAGGCAGACAAATGCCGATAAGATAAGTCAGGTTCGCCGCTGCCACCAGCCAGATCGGATCACCCGCCAGCAGAAAAGCGATCGCCATGCCTGCTGTCAGCGCCGTCGCCACCCAGGGCGCATCCGTGCGAAGACGCCGGGCGAGGATCTGTGGCAGCAAGCCATCTTCGGCCAACTGCGCCAGCGTTCGGGATGCTCCCGCGAGCGGCTGGATGGTCCCGTGGAACATATTCAGCATCATGAACCAGATCGCAGCCGCCTTGGCAGCGCTCCCGAAGAGCGGCGCGAATGTCGGCCCGAGAGTCTGCGCGAGGTCCCCGCCCAGAGCCTCGGAACCGAGTGTTCCCAGCCAGATGACAGGCAGAATGCCGAAGAACAGCGTTGCCATGGCGCCTGATGCGAACATGGCGCGTGGGACATTCCTCACCGGATCGATCGTTTCCCCGACATGGCAGGCAGCCGCCTCAAAAGC
>JAYTGR010000608.1:0-1407 GCA_043733205.1 Chthonomonadaceae bacterium | reverse complement strand
GGCTCGCTCTCTTCCGAAGCAGCGACAGCTTCCCGAGGCTGAGTAAGTGCCGCCGTCGTAACAGCAGGTTCGAGGTCGTCTGTTAGATGTCTGAGAAGCGACACTTCCGACACGGACAGGGGATTGCAGGACGTCACGCTGACGTTCTGCAATCCTCTGTCGACATCCCGTGCCGAATGCGTCGCGGGGATCGTTTCGCTGCTTTCATAGTCGTCAGGAGATGCGGAATAGCTGGCTCCCTGCGTGTAGAGTCTGCTTCGCAGCGCGCAGATGGCAGTTTTCCTTCAGGGCAGCGGCATCTGCAGGGCGATCAGCGCACCCGCCGCCCAGGTGGGGGCGGGCTTGTCATAGGCAGCGGACATGTCGTCGGCGATGAGATCCAGGATGCGCCCTTCCTGCGGCCCAAGGAGGCAGCGAACGACCTGCCCGACATCGCGGCCATCGCTCTTTGTCCGCACACAGTGCTGATTGTAGCGCCAATAGTCCCCAGCCCGCAGCAGCGCCAGCCCATCTGAGATGCCCTTTCGTGCCAGTTCCAGCCCGCCCTCGTCCGGTGCGAGGGCCTGGCCGGGGAGGAGGTCGCCGTAGCCGATCCCGTGGTGGAAGGGATCCATGGTCGCCACGACGACCGCCTCCTGCGCGATCTCCTGCAGTTCCGCGATACCAGGCAGCAGATCCGGATGGCCGCCTGCCAGATAGGGATAGCGGACTACCAGTTCCGGGCCTGGGATGCCGCGCCGAGCGGTTTCCTGTTTCCAGAGAAACAGAAAATGCGACAGCGAGAACTCCGCGCGCCAGTCCTCCCGTCCCGGCAGGCCCGGTCCCTGGACACCCCACGCCGGTTCGAGGGAGGCATCTTCCCCGTCTGCCACCCGCATCCGAGCTTCCTCCAGCTCCTGCGTGAGCGCATGCAGCACTCCGATTGCCAGCACTTTGTGTGCGCCGCTGTCCAGGCAGGCATGCACGGCAGCCGACACCTGATGCCCGCAGGCCGCGATACTGGCATGCGGAAAGATCACCGCTCCGCCCGCCTGCAGAACCGGTGCCAGATCCCAGGCACGCCCTGCCTCGAGCAGAAGGCGCACGCCCTCCTCTCCCAGCAGCGCCTGGTCCTGAGCCGACTTCATTTGGAAGTCCGGAATATTACGGCGCATCGTCCCTGCCTTTCGTTAAGAGGACCTCTGTTTCAGCCTTACCATTCGCAGCTTCCGGCCGGCGCCATGCTGCTGTGCATGCGACACTTTCGCGTATAATACGGCACTTTTGCACATAATGGCATTTTACGTATTTTATGCGGTTTTGTTCGGTTATACTGTCATTATTGAACGACACAGTCAGCCGTGACGCCCTTTCCACCCTAAAACTGCCCCAGGTGTCTCATCTGCACAAATTCAGGTCTCGCTCATT
>JAYTGR010000607.1:0-4317 GCA_043733205.1 Chthonomonadaceae bacterium | reverse complement strand
GTGGTAGCGCAACTGTCTTGTAAACAGTAGGTCCTCGGTTCGAATCCGAGCGGAGGCCGTCCCCTTCCTCTCTGCGGGAACGTGTACGGTAATGTTAATGCCAGCTCCTGCCCCTCTGGCAGGAGCTGTTCGCGTCCTTCCTCGGCTGCAGCCTTTCCCGTCTTCATTAGATAATCCGAGGAATAGTTTGTCTACTCGATTTACAGTGGCTAGCGAACAGTTTACACCACTACGGGCAGTGCTTTTTCGGTAGCCTCCCGTTATTCATCGGATTTTCTATTGCCTGTCGTCAGTGGATCTGTCTGCGCTCGGCGGCGGGCACGAAACGGGCGAAGTCGCTGGGCACCACATCGTCCAGATCCCGATCCGGAATCAGCCGAGCTCCTGCCTTCTCGTAGGCAGTCTCGACGAACTCACCGCAGGAGTATTTGCCCGGCGGCGTGTAGTTGAAGTGGAGAAACCGGAAGAACTTGTCCAGCACGATGACCGCCAGATCGAGGCCCGCGTACGAATCCCCAATTTGTGTCTTGGCCCACGCGCCCGCCGCGCGCCCGTTGCCCGCCGGAGCCGGCACCACCACGTAACTGTTCCCCGGCCCCCGCAGATCCCGATACCCCACACCCTTCAGAGACGCTTCGATGGCCCGATCCTTCGAGACATACAGCGCGACATGATAGAAGGGCGAGCCGGTAAAGACCGTGATCATCCGGTTCATGCCCCGCGCATTATGAAACAGCAGCAGGTCGCCGGGCTGCGGATGCATTGGGTAAGTCGTGGGCGTCTCATAAGAATCGTCTAACCGCTGGCGCGCCCGCGCCCGGCTCTTCCAGAGCAGCAGCAGGCCAGTTGCTCCGACGCTTGCGATGAGAAGCAAGCGGAGTGCATCCTGATGAGAAGGCTTTTTCAAAGATTTAGACAAAAAAACTCTCCTTTGCGTGCCGGAAAGAGGGTGACGCCGAAATATCTATGGTATAATACACTATCTATCCGATCGACATGAAGTTTTCGACTGATCCGCGATCTATGCTCCTTGTGTGCATTCTTCTGTTCGGCTCCTTCTAGCTTTCCTGACGTTCGTTTCAGATGGTGAAGACAATAACAGGCTTCATCTGCTTTAGATGTCAGGCGTGGCAGTATTTCGCAAGGCATCGGACCCTTTTCCAACATTTGGAAGAGAGAATGAAAGGAGCCATACAGAATGGCAACACGTATTTATGTGGGCGGACTGCCCTACTCTGCAACCGAACAGGAACTGCAGAACCTGTTCTCCTCGCATGGCACCGTCTCTTCGGCCAGCGTCATTACCGACAAGTACACCGGCCAGGCCAAAGGCTTTGGCTTCGTGGAAATGGGAACTGACGCTGAGGCTCAGTCCGCGATCAATGCCCTTAACGGCACGCTTATGGGCGGACGCACCCTGACCGTCAACGAAGCCAAGCCCCGTGAGGATCGTCCTCGCACCGGCGGCGGCGGCGGTGGTTATGGCGGCGGCGGCGGCGGAAGCCGTGGCGGCGGCGGCGGCGGCGGCAACAACAACAGCCGCTGGTAAGCCAGCCCGCAGCGTAAATTGCTGTAAAGGAGCGGAAACAGGTTTAAACCTGTTTCCGCTCCTTTTTTGTCTCTGATGCACTATGGAGAGACGTTCTCCTGGTGCTGCCTCTGTGGAGAGTATTGGGAAGCCGTTCCGGATTCGGTCATATCCTTTGCGCTGAACTTAGGATTCTGAGCCGGAGTTTTTGGTTTCGTCGGCGTCTGCAAACCATTGCAGTGCGACCGGCGGGAAGTCGGCTGCGCGGAAAAGGGCGTGACCTGCGATGTTCGGAACGCGGAACACGACGGCGCAGGCGAGCGCGAACTGACCGGAATCGGCGTCGGTATGGTGAACGAGCCGCCAGGTCGTGGTCTCCGCCAGCACCTTGCCGCCCGGCAGATCAATCGGCAGGCCGACGGGATGCAGTGTCCCGAAATCGCTGTGCTGCGACTCCAGCCGCAGCACTTCGGGCGTCAGGGTCAGCGCGAAATCTTTGCCCTTCGGCTGGGGACTGTGCAGCGTGAACACGACCTCCAGCAGCGCGGTCTGCTCGCTTTTGGGCTTCGTCTCGTCCAGTTTCGGCTGCCCGGTGAAACTGGTCAGCTCCGCCTGAACGACAAGCAGCTCCAGATCGCCTGCCGGGTTCGGCACCGCATCGTGCAGCCTATACCGATCCCTGACTTTGCCGTCGTGCTTCAGGAAGCGGTCCATCCAGGCGAGGCAGCGGCGGATCTCGTCGAGGCGGTGGTTGGGCTCGTGCAGGCCATGCGACTCGCGCGGGTAGTGGACGAACTGCGTAACGACGCCGCGATGCCGCAGCGCCTGATAGAGTTCCCGTGAGTTGCTGAGAACGGTGTTGGTGTCCTCGTCGCCATGCAGGATCAGGGTCGGCGTCTTGATCTGCGTCACATACGAGCCGGGGGAGAGACGGCGGAAAATCTCCGGATCCTCCCAGTAGTAGGCCCCCAGGTAGTCGTTGTCCCAGCGGGAGAGTTCGGAGTTGCTGTAGTCGGTCTGCAGGTGGAAGATGCCGAACATCGAGATCGCTGCGCGGAACCGATCGGTATGGCCGATCGCCCAGTTGGTCATATAGCCGCCATAAGAGCCGCCCATGACGCCGAGCCGCGCCGGGTCCGCAATGCCCTGCGCCACGCACCAGTCCACGCCCGCCATGATGTCCGCGAAGTCGCCGCCGCCCAGGTCGCGCCGGTTGGCGATGGCGAAGGCATTGCCGTACCCCTCGCTGCCCCGGAAGTTGGGGCGCAGCACGGCGTAGCCCTCCGCTGCCCACACCGGCGGGAACGAGTAGGAGCGCAGCCGATGCATTGCGCGGCCCTTCGGCCCGCCGTGAATATCCACGATCAGCGGAACGCGTGCGCCCGCCGTATAGTCGTTTGGAAAGGTCAGCACGCCCTCGATGCGGGTGCCGTCCGGGCTGTCCCAGGCGACGACCTCCTGCCGGGGCAGGATATGACGCGCACCGATGTCGCTGTTCAGCCTTGTCAGCTGATGCAGCCTGCCCTCCATATCCTGGGCAAATATCTCCGGGAACGCCGTCGCCGACTCTCCCACGAACACCAGCGAGCCGCCGTCCGGATCGATGCTCAGATCTTCCATCACAGTCGCATTGTCCGCCGAAATCCGTGCCGTCGTCGTTTCGACCCGCACGATCTCGCTGCCCGTGCCGACTGCCGCCAGCGCGTAGATCGCCCCATCTTCCAGGCACCACTCGAAACAGGTTAGATCGCAGTCGAATGCCGGATCGGTGAGCAGGTCGTAGGCGGGAACGGCGTGGGCGTCCGAAAGGTTGAGCGCATAGAGGCACTGGCGCGAGTAGGAGAGGGCAGGATCGAGCCAGGCCAGAAACGCCAGACTGCTGCCGTTCGGCGACCAGCGCAGATGCGTCTTGTCGCCGGGACGGGCGGGCAGGTCGCGCACGGCGCCGTCCGGAAGCGTGATCAGCACGAGATCGCCGACATGGTAGTCGTTGGCATCCCCGGTACGGTTGGTCACGTAGACCAGGCGCGAGTCGTCGGGGGATAGGGCGAACTCCGAGACGCCGTAGTCCGCCGTGTGCAGCAGTTTCGGCTTGCCATTGTCCACCTCGATCTGCCAGAGCTGCCGCCGCAGACGCTCCTCATGCTCTACGATCGGATCGACCTTGCGCCGGTCCCGTTCGTCTTTGCGGACACTCTCCAGCGGGCGCGGGCGCGGCTCCGGGGTGAGATAGACCACCGACGCGCTGTCGGCGCACCAGGCGTAGTCGAGAATGCCTTCTTTCGTATCCGTCACGCAGCAGGCTTCGCCCCCGTTCTCCGGCAGCACCCAGATCTGCACGACAGGATCGTCGTCCTCGTCGTCCTCCGCCTTCGTCGGGTCGGGGCGGGCCGAGAGAAAGGCCAGATAGCGCCCGTCCGGCGACCATTTCGGATAGTCCTCGCCATCGCGGGAAAAGGTGAGCTGGCGCGTCAGATCCTCGGGAGAATCGGGTGGGGGGGGCGCACCCTCGTCCCCGCTCTCTGCTTCGTCCTCCGGCTCCTCTTCCTCATCATCTATCGGCCACTCCGTCATCCAGATATGGCTGACGTTCAGGCTCTCTTCAAAATCGGACTCGGTGACGACAAAGGCGATGCGCTCTCCATCGGGATGCATCTGGGGCTCGCTCAAACGCTTTACTTCGAGCAGGGTTCGGGGTGTCAGGCGGGATTTGCGTCCGGCTTCGGACGCCTTAGATTCGATCTTGGTCATGCCACACAGTATAGCATAATTCCCCCGCGTGTCTGGGC
>JAYTGR010000606.1:0-1408 GCA_043733205.1 Chthonomonadaceae bacterium | reverse complement strand
CGGTGGCGAAGTAGGGGGTCGCGAGGTCGTAGTAGCCGGAGGCGACGAAAAGTTTCATGTAAGGGTTTTTGGCGAAGGCGGCGCGCAGGGCTTCGCTGGTGTCGGCATAACCCATACGGTCGATATTCCAGTCCCAGGGGTTTTTAATGCCGCCGCCCAGAATGTAGTACTCCTCGTCCGTCTCGTACTTCAGGACATTGCGGACATAGTCGTTGAACAGCGCGGTGTAGGGCGGGCGGATAGCGCTCATGCTCGGATCGAAATCCGGGGTCTCCGAGGAAGCAAGTTCGTCCAGCCCCTTGATGCGGCTGTCGAGGCGTCCGACCGTGCGGCGCTGGGTGCGCAGCAGCTCTTTGCAGAACCGGAAGATCTCGACGCGCAGGTTGCAGTCTTCCAGGTAGCGCGGTTCCAGGCCTGTATAGCGCGACAGTTTGGCGATAACGGCGGCACGCTCTTCGGCAGTCAGGGCGTCGCCGCGCATGAGAGCTGCCGCGTACTCGGTTTCCGCCCAGCGCTCCGCTTCTGCGAGCGTCTCGGGCAGGCTGTTCTGGAGTTCAGGGGCCAGCCGCTTGTGATACCAGGCGGTCGCCGTATAGGTTGGCAGGAAGAGGACATAGGGCAGATCATTGCCTCGGGTGAACGAGGCGGTCTGGAAATTGAGGATCGACGAGACGAGCAGGATCCCGTTCAGCGCAATCCCGTGGTTCAGCAGATGATCGGAGAGCCCGGCGGCGCGGGTGGTGCCGTAACTCTCGCCGACCAGAAAGAGCGGCGAGGTCCAGCGCGAATAGCGCGTCAGATAGAGCCGGATGAACTCCCCGATTGATTCGATGTCGCCCTTGACGCCCCAGAACTTCTTGCCCAGTTCCGGCTTTGCAGGCCGGCTGTAGCCCGTCCCAACCGGATCGATGAAGACCAGATCGGTATGTTCCAGCCAGGATTCCGGATTGTCCACCAGCTGATAAGGCGGTGCGGGCAGATTGCCGTCGTCGAGCATCTTCACCCGCTTGGGGCCAAGAGCGCCGAGATGCAGCCAGACCGAAGCCGATCCCGGTCCGCCGTTGAAGGAGAACATCAGGGGACGTTTGGCATGGTCCGTGCCCTCCTCCCGAGTGTAAGCCATGAAGAAAACGTCCGCCTCCTTCTCGCCTTTCTCACCGCGTATCGGCATCATGCCTGTCGTGACCGTATACGAGAAATGCGCGCCGCTCCCTCGGAAATGGTGCTGCGTACGGATCGGTTCCACCGGCTTCGCAGAAGCCTGCCCATCTGCATCCTTCTCCCCAGCCCTTGCCTTCTCCACCAGCACGGCGGCTCCCATCGCCACTCCTTTGATACTCGACTTTATCTCTTGAAACAGCGTCTGCTCGCCGTCGGTCGGCTGCTCTTCCTCGGATGCCATTCTAAA
>JAYTGR010000605.1:0-4333 GCA_043733205.1 Chthonomonadaceae bacterium | reverse complement strand
CGGCTCGTCAACCTGATGGAGCGCATCAAGCACGTGCGCGGATTCGACATCGACAAGACCCGGCTGCAGACCGTCGAGGAGATGAACGCCACCCTCTTCACGCCCTTCTTCCAGGCCGGGAAGAACGAATTTTTCTTTGAGGACGCGCTGGTGGAAGAGGGAAGGGATCAGGCGGAAGAGTGGACAGGCAAGACCTGCAATGCCCTTTCGACGCTGCAAAACGACATCCTCAGCACGGCCAAGGACGACGAGACTCTGCGGGACCAGCTGGAAGGTATGGCGCGGCTGTGCGGCCGCGCGCGGGAAGAGCTGCATCGGCTCTTCTTCGAGAAGGACGAAAACGCCATCCGCTGGGGGCAGGTCAGCTTCACCGGCGGCCGCAGCAAGCCGGAGCCCCGCGCAACGCTCTATCTCACTCCCGTCTCCGTGGCGAAAGTGCTGCAAAATGCGCTCTGGAACCGGATGGAGGGCCGGAAGGGGAGCGTGATCCTCTTATCCGCCACGCTGGCCACATCCGGCACATTCGCCTACCAGCGTGCGCGTCTCGGCATACCGGAAGACGCTCTGGAGTGCATCGTCGGCAGTCCGTTTCTGTTCCGAACGCAGGCGCTGCTCTATGTGCCCGCGCATCTGCCTGCCCCGGCGCCTCTGAGTGTGCCCGCCTATCTGGCGCAGGTCGTCACCGAGATCGAACGGCTGCTCAAACTGACCGGAGGGCGGGCTTTCCTGCTGTTTACCTCCCGCGCCATGCTCAACGCCGTCTACGAGCAGCTCGACGGCAAACTGCCTTTTCCGCTCTTCAAGCAGGGAGATCTGCCGCCTGGCAAACTGATCGAAGCGTTCAAGGAGAGCGGGAACGGCTGTCTCTTCGGGGTCCAGACCTTCTGGGAGGGAGTGGATGTGCAGGGAGAGGCGCTGTCGTGCGTCATCATCGACCGCCTGCCCTTCGCGGTTCCCGATTCGCCCATTACGAAGGCACGTATCAAGGCCATCGAAGAGAGCGGAGGCAACTCGTTCCGCGACTATTCGATTCCCCAGGCCCAGATAAGGCTGAAACAGGGCTTTGGCCGGCTCATTCGCACTCACGCCGATCGCGGGATCGTCTGCATCCTGGATACCCGCCTGCTGCACAAAGACTATGGGGCCGATTTCGTGCGTTCGCTCCCGCCCGCCGCCCGCGCCAGCAAATGGCCCCGTGTCGAACGCTTCTGGAAAGGCGAAAAAACGGAAACCTCCTCCGTTCCTCCTTCGCCGCCTGAACCCAACACCATTTAGGCATGGTGTTGGTCAGCATCGGGATGGCATGTCGGCGTGCATTGGCGGATAGGGAAAGCGCAGGTATAATGACTCTTGGAATATCTTCTGCTTTCCATTCGGCCGGCAGGAGCAAGGAAGAGGTCAGATGCATGGAGATCCCGCCTGAGGAGATGGAACACTGTCTCCGAATACTGCAGCGGATTGCCGATACGCCGGGAATCATTCGCCGAAACGACCGCTTTAAAGGGTTGATTTCGAAGATATATAAAGAGAGCAAACGGGACGATCAGCGGGAAGAGCGGTGGCGCCAGCGCGTAGAAGACCGCGCGCTGCAGGCGACGACTGCAATGGTGCAGATCCAGCGCGACGCCCTCCCTGCCCACGCGCTCCCGCCGCCCGAAGCCGAACACTTCAAGACATTGAACCGCCCGGAATCCTGCTATATCTGCAAGGCGGACTACACGCAGGTCCATTTTTTCTATCACCTGCTGTGCCCCGCCTGCGCCGAGTTCAACTATCGGATGCGCCACCTGCACGCCGACCTGACCGGGCGCACGGCTCTGGTGACCGGAGGCCGGGTTAAGATCGGCTTTCAAACCGTGCTGCGCCTGCTGCGCGACGGCGCGAAAGTGATCGTCACGACGCGCTTTCCACACTCCGCCGCCCGCCGCTTCCATGCCGAAACCGATTCTGCCGACTGGGCCGACCGCCTGCACCTGTACGGGCTCGACCTGCGAAACATTCCGGCGGTCGAGCGGTTCGCGCGGCATCTGTTCGATACCGAACCGCACCTCGATATTGTGATCCACAACGCCGCGCAGACCATTCGCCGCCCGCCCGGATTCTATCAGGAGCTTGCGGCGGTCGAACAGGCCCCGCACGAGACCCTTTCGATCGAAGCGCGAAAGCTCGTTCGTAATAATGCCCCGACAACGCTGGGAATCACGGACAGCACCGCGCTGCTGCCCGCCATTCTGCCAGCGGTGCGCGATATACTGCCTGCGGATGCGCTGGAAGACAACGAGGAGCGCGCCGATTCACGCCCGATCAACAGCTGGCTGCTGCGTCTGGACGAGGTGGGCGCACCGGAGATGCTCGAAGTCCAGCTGGTCAACTCGGTCGCGCCGTTCGTGCTGAACAGCCGGCTGAAACCGCTCCTGATGCGCTCGCCCTTCGCCCGCCGGTTCATCGTCAATGTCTCCGCGATGGAGGGCCAGTTCCGGCGGCATAAGACCGTGTTCCATCCGCATACCAACATGGCGAAAGCGGCGCTGAACATGATGACCCGCACCTCCGGCGCAGACTACGCCAAAGACGGAATCTATATGAACAGCGTGGATACCGGCTGGGTCACGGACGAGAATCCGACGCCCATCCGTCTGCGCAATCAGGAGGAGTGCGGTTTTTTCGCGCCCCTGGATATAATGGACGGCATGGCGCGTATCTATCATCCTATCGCGGTCGGTGTCACGGAGGAGGCGGAGCCGGTCTACGGCCTGTTCCTCAAAGATTTCGTCTCCTGTGCCTGGTAACGGATTCGCGCGGCTGGGCTGCAAAGAAGGGAAAACAAGTTTATGTATTTAGGAGCGGCGTGGTATCCCGAACACTGGTCGGAAGACCGCTGGGCGGAAGACGTGCGGCTGATGCGCGAGGCCGGCTTCAATGTATGTCGGATCGCGGAGTTCGCCTGGTCGTCGCTGGAGCCGGCGGAGGGCCACTATGAGTTTGGGTGGCTGGAACGGGCGGTCGCACTGCTGCATGAGAACGGCATGGCGGTCGTGCTGGGAACGCCGACGGCAGCGCCGCCCGCCTGGCTGACGCATCATCATCCCGACACGCTCGCCATCGAGCCGAACGGCCGCCCCGCTCAGCACGGCAATCGGTGCCACGTCTCGCCGCTCAGTTCCACCTTCCACAAGTCGGCCCGGCGGATCGTGGATCAGATGGCGCGCCGGTTCGGGCCAGATCCGCGTGTGATCGGCTGGCAGCTGGACAACGAGTACAGCCGTGTGGACTATTCCGACGCCGCGCGGCGGCAGTTTCAGTACTTTCTGCGCGAGCAGTACGGCACGCTCGACGCCCTGAATGCCCACTGGTCCACCGCTTATTGGAGCCAGACCTACATCGACTGGAACGAGATTCCGCTGCCCATCGGCGCGCATAATCCCGGCCTGATGCTGGCGTTCCGGCACTTCGTCACGCGCACTTGGCAGGAGTTCCAGAAGCTGCAGATCGAGGCGATCCGGCAGTATGCGGGGCCGGAGCAGTGGATCACCTCCAACTTCATGGGCTGGTTCGATGCCTTCGACCACTATAAGATCTGCGAAGATCTGGATTTCGCGACCTGGGACTGGTATATCGGCACCGGCCACCACAAGTTTCCCACCTCCGGCACGATTCACGATCTGACACGCGGCTTCAAACGCCGCAATTTCTGGGTGATGGAGACCCAGCCCGGCTGCGTCAACTGGTCCGGCATCAACAATATGCTGAACAAGGGCGAAGCGCGCTGCATGGCCTGGCACGCCATCGCCCATGGCGCCGACGCGATCCTGTACTGGCAGTGGCGCTCTGCGCTGGGAGGGCAGGAGCAGCTGCACGGCTCCCTGCTCGGTGCGGACGGCCAGCCCCGCCCCTTTTACAGCGAAGTCCAGCAGATTGGCAAGGAGCTTCAGGCGGTCGGAGCGCTGCTGCAGGGCACGGAGCCTCAGAACGAGGTCGCGCTGCTGCACTCTTACGATGCGCGCTGGAGTGTGAACTGGCAGCGGCACCACAAAGACTTCGATCCGGCTGGGCTCGTCACCGACTACTACCGCCCGATCGCGGCACGGAACGTGGGCATCGACATCGTCTCCTCGGAGGCGACCCTGAGCCGCTACAAACTGGTCATTGCGCCGGCGGTCGTGCTGCTCACCGAAATCGCCGTGCAGAGCCTGATCGCCTATGTCGAGAACGGCGGGACGCTGGTGCTGGGAGTGCGGTGCGGCCAGAAAGATGCGCATAACGCGCTGTTTCCGGCGCTGCAGCCGGGGCCGCTGCGAGAGATCGCCGGTGCGGAGGTCGCGGAGTACTTTGC
>JAYTGR010000604.1:0-4335 GCA_043733205.1 Chthonomonadaceae bacterium | reverse complement strand
CGCCTGGCAAGCGCATCCGACACGCAGACGCCAACGGATCCAGTTGGTGCGCGACCTCAGCGGCTTGTGGCCGGAGTTGGGCGTGCCGATGAACGTCTGCGTGGTCGAGGACATCGATCCCAAGACCGGCGAAATCGAGTATTTCTGTTTTGTCAGCACCGATCTTTCGCTGTCGGCCAAGCAACTTACCGAGTTATACCAGACCCGTCCGGAGATTGAGGAGAGCTATCGTCAACTCAAGGGAGCGAGTTGGCGGATCGATCTGTTTCATGCGACGCGTCAGGTGCCGATCCTTTGGCATGTGATCCTGACGTTGTTGGCGTACAATCTCTTCCAGGTCTACGCCAATACCGCGGTCGATCGGACGTTTACTCAGAAGACTAAGGCAACGCACAATATTAATCGCATGATCTTGCGGCCTCAAACGAGATCAAAATCGCGTTGGAGTTCATGCGGCAATTGTTGTGCGTTGCCTTAGTGTGAGAGGACGAAAGCGGAACTACTGGCGGGTCGCGTTCCACATATTGAGTTCAGGATGGTTCTTCGGGTCCGGGTTCGTAGCCGAAGGCTTCATGCTCTTCGCGTGTCCATCGGCAAAGGCGAAGTTGGCCTGCCCACTGTGCTTGGCGGTGACGGCACCGTCAGGACCGTTCGGAAAAGCCGCAGTCGCGAGGTTATTGCCGTTGGGAATTTCGCCTTCGCCAGCCCAGTCCCACCAGTTTACGTCCGTAAACATGCAGCCGGGTCCCCAGTCGGATGTGTTCCCGCCATTGTGCTTCTCCGCGAGCATGATGGTGTCGGCGGGTCGATTGACGGACGCCAGACTTTGAGAGACCGTCCCCATCCAGCTCTGAGACAGTCCCATAACGCCGAATACGGACCAGTGGCTGCCGTCCCACTTCATCAGGCCGTTTGTCGCATAGGAGACGCGGATACCGGCCCACGGTGCGTAGCTGGGGTTAGCGGCAACGCTGTCACTGGGGCAGCGATAGACCTGGAAATTTTTCACATAGGGCTGCGTGGTACGTACCCAGGTATCCATCCACCAGTCCTGTTGAAGACCGTTAGGATACTGCTCATCGTAGTCCTGAGCGTACATCATGATAGCTGTCGCCAGCTGCTTGTGATTGGAAAGGCAGCTGGTCTGCCGCGCTTTTTCGCGTGCCTGTGCGAAGACAGGGAAGAGAATAGCCGCAAGGATTGCGATAATAGCGATGACAACCAGCAGTTCGATGAGGGTAAAACCGTTCTTGCTTCGGTGCATTCGAGCTCTCCTAAATCAGATGTGTTTGGCTACACCAGGCAATGCGAGTGATAATAGCTGGAGACTACTTGCCGGCCGCAGCCGGCGGACCGCCCCCACCGTGGTCCCGCATAGCCTTCAGGGCTTCGGGCGGCATTTCTTTGGAAGGGTTCTTAAACTGCGTTTCTTCCTGCTTGGTGACGGTGCTGTCGGGCTGGCAGCCTGCGAGAGACAGTCCCACCAGCAAAAGCATGCCGCCGAGAAAGGCCGTGCTCCGGGATCTGGATGACAACAACCTACTCCTTTCCTCGAATCGTGGAACGGACGGCAGCGTGCGTTCCGAGTGAGAGAAGATCTTCCTCCACCGGCCGCTGGACGGCTCGGCAGGAATCCCGGGGGATGAGAGTGACCGGGACATGAATGCTGACTGCAGGTTCAGGCCCATCGCTGGTCAGGGGCTGCTGCATGCGTGCATAGAGTCGCCTGACTGCCAGGCGTCCCATGAACTCTTTGTTCACCCGAACCGTCGTCAGGGGCGGATCGATATGGGTGGTAAATGGAATGTCGTCAAAACCGATGAGACTCAGCTGCTCAGGAATTTTCAGTCCCAGCTCCCGGCTCAGGCGCACGATATCGAAGGCGTGGCGGTCGTTCGCCGCGATCATGGCTGTGGGGCGCTGCGCGGAACTCAGCAGTGCACGCAGAGCTGGCGCGCTTTCCGCCTCGTTCCGGCCTGTGACGATGTGGGCTGCGCTGGGGACGATCCCAGCTTCGCAGAGCGCCGCGCGATAGCCGCGCAGCCGATCCTTAAAGGTGGTGACTTCCGGCTCCGTAACGAAAAAGCCTATCTGCCGATGGCCGAGCTGAAGCAGATGTTCCACGGCCGCATAAGTCCCGCCAAAACCGTCGGAAACGACGCTGTCGTACTGTCCGGTCTCATCGCGATTGTCCAGCAGAACCAGATGGGGCACATGCTGTGCAAAGGCCTTGAGGATGGCTGGCTCCGCCGTGCCCACCAGCAGCATGCCCCCGACCGCTTTCTCCAGGATCATGCGGGGCAGCTCCTGCGACATCGAATGCCGATCCGTAGTATCCAGCATCAAATAGAGCCCCAGAAGCGAAGCTTCGGCCTGTGCCCCTGAAAGCATCGAGGAGTAGAAATCGTTGGTGGGCAGACTGTCCCACACATTTGCTGCAAAGAACTGAAAACCGACGCACATATTTACAGCGCTGCCGTTGAGCGGGGTACGGCGCTGGCGCGGACGATAGTCCAGAATACGCGCGGCTTCCAGCACACGCTGGCGTGTATGATCGTTCATCAGCTCAGGAGAACTGAATGTACGTGAAACGGACGCCACCGAAACACCGGCGCGCTGTGCGACATCGTGAATAGTTGCCATGCGTAGATTGTAACACAGGTGTGCGGCTGTGTCAATGTAAATTTCAGAAAATATACCTCCTTAACACAATTTAATTTTCAGTGTGTGCATAAATGCGGCTGAGAAGACGATGATGGCGCGCTTCACGCATGCCACAGATCGCAATTCAATGCCCCTGCTGCAAACTTCTCATCTTTTGGGATGACTTCCCATCGGGATGACTTCGCGTCCGCCAGCGTGAGAATCAGCCGATATGAAACAGTTTGCCGATGCCGAAAGTGACGCCGCCGGTCAGGAAGCCGATCAGGGTCATCTCCAGGCCGCTGGCCCACCAGGAGCGCGCGGTGATCATGCTTTTGGCGGCTCCGACCGCGAAGTGCGCCGCCATGCCGACCAGTGCGGCGGCGAAGACGGCAGGCATACCGCGCAGGAAGAAGAACGGCAGCACCGGCAGGATGCCCCCGATGGCAGTGGAGAGCGCCGCCGAGGTCGCGCCGATGAGCGGGTTGGGGAAGTGGCGTTCGCTCAGACCCAGCTCTTCGTGCGCCATCGTCTTCAGGAACAGTTCGGGCTGCGCGGCGACACGGGCCGCCATCATTTCGGCTTCGTCTTCGGAGAACCCCTTCAGCTGATAGAGCAGCGCCAGCTCCTCGCGCTCATGCTCGGGGGACTGCTCGATCTCACTGCGTTCGCGTCCTATCTCCGCCTCGTAGACCTCGCGTTCGGCTTTCGTCGCCATAAAGGCGCTGGAGCCCATCGAGAGCGCGGATGCGAGTGTCGCGACAAGGCCCGACGCGACCACATAGCGGAAAGCCTCGTGCTGTGTGCCCGCAAACCCCGCCATGCCGCTGACGACGCCGAACACCGAGCCCAGGCCGTCGTTGACGCCGTAAATTGCGTCTCCGATCCAGCTGCCGGTCGAGACGTGCCACTTTTCGCCTTTCAGCATCGCTTCCAGACGGGTCTTCGGCTCGTCTGGAAGCTTCAGGGAGTGGAGTGTGGAGGCGTGCTGCTTCTCTTCGTCTTCGATCTTCTGAAAGAGCGCGAACGATTCGGCGTCGGCGGACAGGTCGCGGGCCTGCCGTTCGAACTGCGCGATATTGCGCTCCTCTTCGGCTTCCAGGCGGCGCAGCATGGCGTCCGCGCCGAAGGTCTTCATCATGCGGCGCTGCGCGGGGGTAGGAGTCGTGGCCGCCTCAGGAGGCATTCCGCCCAGCGCTGCGATGCGTGCGGCGAACTGGTGGGCGTGTCCCTCCTCGGCCTCGGCCAGCCGAATGAAGAGACCGCGCCGCCGCTCGGCCGTCTGCTCTTCGGCCAGCAGACGGTACATCTGCGCCGCTTCGATCTCCCGCTCCCACGCCGACCGGAGGGCCGCAATCACTTTCTGCTCTTTCACCATACACTCTGCTGCTTTCTGCTGTTTTCTAGTGCGCGCTATGCGGCCTTGCGGCAGCGGACTGCCAGAACCGCCGGCACTTCGGCATAACCGGGAACTCGCAGCGCCGTCTCGTCCTGCGCCTGCGGCTCGGCAAACTGTTCGAGGCTCAGGCCTGCCTCGATACAGGCGTTCAGATAGGTCGTGAGGGTGCGGTGGCAGGCGCCGACCTGGCCGCGCACCCCGTGTCTGTTGTCGGAAAACCAGAAGATCTCCCGGAAATAGCCCCGTACTTCGCGCCGAACCGTGCCGCCCTTCTGCCCTGTCCAGCGGCCTTC
>JAYTGR010000603.1:0-1416 GCA_043733205.1 Chthonomonadaceae bacterium | reverse complement strand
GGCCGCGTGTGGACATGGCCTCCTCTCCTGTCGCGAGAAAAGTTGGACACATCGTCGGAGTGTCTTTGCGGCAGCCGCCGCGCCCTTCATCTCCTCTTTGCGGAGCTGTCTCCGTTCGGTTCTTGTTTCACGTTCCGGCATATAGCAAGGATCCACGCAGTAGATACATTCATTTCGCCCGTAAACTCTACACGCTAGAAGTGGAAGCCTGTCCTGGGTTCCCTCTCTTGGTGGAAGGCGGCTGTGCCGCATCATAGCCGCCTTGCGCTGAATTTTCGAAGGGAAAGAACCATGAACCTCCCGCTCTTTGTGCTCGATCTTGTTCCCGTCGTGGGGACGCTGGAACATCCGTCCGGCAGCGGCCAGGCGCTGCGCCACAGCCTGGAGCTGGTGCAGCATGCCGACCGACTGGGGTATACCCGCTACTGGTTCGCGGAGCATCACAATATGCCGACGATCGCCAGTACGACACCCGAGATCATGATCGCCCTGGCGGGCGAAAGGACGTCCCGCATACGCGTCGGGTCGGGCGGAGTCATGCTCCCGAATCACTCTTCGCTCCAGGTCGCCGAGACATTCAAAATGCTGGAGGCGCTCTATCCCGGCCGCGTCGATCTTGGCATCGGCCGCGCACCGGGGACAGACAGCGCGACAGCTTTGGCGCTGCGCGGTTCGAGGGATGCCCTGAGCGCCGACGACTTCCCGGCGCAGCTGGTCGATCTGCTGGAGTACGGAGGACGAGGCGCGCCTTCACGGCAGGCAGCACGGGCCTCGCGATCCGGAAGCGTTTCGGCCATGCCGCCGGATGTGAAACTGCCGCCGATCTGGCTGCTTGGGTCGAGCGATTTCAGCGCCCAGCTTGCCGCCCTGCTCGGCACAGGCTGCGGATTCGCCGCACACTTCAGCGAATTTCCGCCGGCAGGCCCGATGCTGGCCTGCCGGGAGCAGTTCTCGCCAAGCCCCGATCTCGCCCATTCTTACGCCGTTCTGACACTTTCGGTGGTCTGTGCGCCGACCCAGGCAGAGGCAGAAAGGCTCGTCTCCAGCCTGCTCGTGGTGTTTGCGCGGCTGAGGACGGGGCAGACATCGCTGCTGCTGCCGCCGGAGGAGGCGCTGGCCTATCGGTTCACGCCTAGGGAGAGCGCGGTCGTCGAATCGATCCGCGGCCGCCACATCGTCGGCTCCCCACAAAGCGGCAAAGTACAGATCGAAGCGCTTGTACAGCGCACACAGGCGGATGAAGTGATGATCTCGACCTTTATCTACGGGCATGAGGACCGAATGCGCTCGTACGAACTGCTTGCAGATGCCTTCGATCTCTCTGCAAGCCCTTAATGTGTCCTGAGAGACGATCGGTTACGATGATCAACAGGGCGGTTTCGAGACGACTACGGTGATTTCGGTGCCGTTGCCGGG
>JAYTGR010000602.1:0-4347 GCA_043733205.1 Chthonomonadaceae bacterium | reverse complement strand
GGCATCCTCTGTCAGCTGTTCTGCGGGCAGAGATTCCGGTGCAGGCGTAACAGGTTCTTCCGTGGCTGGCTCGGATGCCTCTTCCGGCAGAGTCTCCTGCGCCTCCAGGGGGGCGGCTGCGGAAGCGTCGGCAGGGGAGTCGATTGCCTCCACCGGCGGGACTGCAGCAGGCTCTTCCGGTGGTATTTCGGCCTGCTGCCCAAGTGTGTCGGGATTCTGGGCGCTTGCGTCGGCGGCTGGAACGGTTTCCTGCGGCGCTTCTGGAGGGGCAGACGGATCTTCCACCGGCAGGGCTGCAGACGCCTCGGCGGAAGCCACGGCCGAAGGCTCCACGTTCGTCGGTTCCTCACTCTGCGTGTCCGTGGCCTCTGTCGGCACCATCTCTGGAGACTGTTCTGTCTGCGTGTTCAGGAGTTCGGGTTCGGGCGCGAGGGACGGCTCTTCCGTGATAGGTTCTGCCGGCTCTGCCGCGACGGGAGGTTCTGCAGCACTCTCCGGCGATGCAGCTGCCTCCTCCGGTACGGCGTCCACGCTGGCGATCGGAGCATCGACACTCGCCTCTGCAGGAGGCGTACTTTCCGGCGCTGTCTCGCCGCTTTCTGAGATCGTATCCGCGACCGGTGCGACAACGGTTTCCGGGGATGTCTCCGGGCTTTCTGAAACCGTTTCTGCGGCCGGTGCAGCCGTGGTCTCTGGGGCTGTCTCGGCGTTCGAGTCCGCGACTGGCGGCGCTTCGGCGCTTGAGTCTATAACCGGAGCCGTATCCAGCAGCGCCTCAGGAGGCGTCTCGGCAGTTTCCGCTGCGACTGCAGGAACCGTATCGGGCAGCGCTTCAGTAGCCGCCGGAAGCGCATCCGATGCTGCCGCAGGCGCCGCGTCTATATTCTCTTCGGTCGGCGCGATGGCTTCCGAAAGCGCTTCTGCAGTCGCAGGAGGCGCTGCCGACGTCGGTATCGCTTCCGCATCCGCCGCCGGTTCGGCAGAAACTTCCGCTTCAGCGGCAGGCGCTAAAGTGTCCGGCACAGGCTCTTCACTTTCTAAAGCGGGTACACTCTCGCTCACTTCCTGGGCCGTCTTGAGTTGATCTACCTGCGGCGCGGTCGATCTCTCGAACAACTGAATTGGAAGGGAGGGGGCTTCGATTGCGTCGATAGCCTCTACGGGAGGCTTCGCTAACGCCGCCGCCCAACTCCCCTCCGCCCGATCGCTCGCTGAGAGCACAGAGGGTGTTTCTGTGGGTGCATCGGGCTGCGCTTCCTGTGGAGCATCCGCAGAGGCGGCGCTGACGTCCGGCACGTTCCCGGCAGCCGCGTCTGCAGGCTCTGTTGAGGGCAGCGCTGCCGGTTCCAACGGTGTCTCCGTCTCCTGGACGGAACCGGCTGGAGCTTCCGGCGCCGGAGTGTCGGCATCTGTGGTCTGCGGAGGCGTTTCGGGAGACAGCGCCATCGCATCGGATGCGAAGCTGCCCGCGTCTGGGTCGGTCTCTGCCATTTCGGGCGGGGAACTCTCAAGGCCTTCGGGGATCTCTGTGATTTCAGCAGCGGAGTTCTCAGGCGTCTCAGGAGGCGGGGAAGAGAGACTGTCCGGAACGGAATCGGCAGCGCCAGGCGGCTGCAGATCCCCTTCCGGGGCAGACGAGAGCGGCCCTTCCGGAGGCGTACCTGCATCCTCCGGCGGCATGCCGACATCTTCCGGCGGTGCCTGAAGCTGGCTGTCCTCGGACGGTGGGCTGCTGACGTCCGACTCTGCGGCGGACGGCGCTTCTGGAGGCGATTGGAGCAGATTGTCGGTCTGTGTGTCCGCAGCGGGCGGACGGTCCTCTTCTGGGGAACGGAGATCGTCCAGCGGCTGACGAAAATCGTCCTCTGGAGGACGCAGGTCGTCTTCCGGCGGACGCAAATCCTGTTCTGGACCGCCTGGAAACGGCGGCGCATCCGGCACGGAGGCACTGTCACGCGGATCCGGCAGGACATCGGGCAGGCTCGACGCACCAGAGTCGCCGGACGCAGGAGCGCTGATGTCGGGTTCGGAGGCGGGCGGAGGCGGCGCGTCAGGCGGCCTGTCCATCGACATCTCTGCTGCCATGGCCATCGGCTCCGGCGGTGGCAGGGGAGGCGGCGGCGCGGGCGGGACAGTCTCTATTTCTGCCGGTGGCGGCGTTTCGGGGAAGTCTGACATAATTTTCGTTTGTTAGCTGTCTGCCGAGGCGGCGGCAGCGGCAGCAGGGACGCTTTGCACCGACGCGGCAGGGACGCTTTGCACCGACGCGGCAGCAGGGACGTTTTGCGCCGAATTAGTCGGGCGAGCCTGAGCAGGCGTTGGACTGGGGTTTAGTGGATCCGGCAGCGGCATGTCGCGCCGCGCACGGAGCTGCGGGGTGATGCCGGAAAGGGCGCCCGACTTCTCATGCTCCTCAACGATGGTGCCGAGCGCTGCCAGCTTCATCTTTTCCCATAGCTTTGTCATGACGCCGACGTATTCCGTTTGAAGTGCAGCCATCTGCTCCCCTACTAAGCCGAGGGCAATCTCTAGATTCCCATCCGTCTCTTTCAATCGATCCTTGCTGCGATGGTAGAGCACCGAATCGTTGCGCGCCTGCCAGACGATCGCATCCACCTCACTTGCAGCTTTCTCCACCTCCCGGCGCATCCAGTCGCGCGCGTTGAGCGCAGCGCTATCGGCAGGGTTCGCGGCAGCACCCGCTGCGGCCGCCTGCTGGGCTTTTTCCCGGGCAGAGACGTAGGTCTCGGCCGGAGGCGAAAGCACCTGCCAGTGTTCGGCGTTGCGGAGCATCTGCGCCTTCTCCTGCTCTTTCTCCAGACGTCCCCGGCGAAGCCCCTCGCTGACATTGGCGGAGCGGATAAGCACCGGCTGCCCGGATTTCCAATCGGCCATAATGGCGTCCCCCGGGCTGAGGCGTGTGCGCGCATGCCGCTGCTGATCCTCGTTCAGGTTGAGTTCCATCGCCAGACGCTCGAAGCCGTGCCGGTCGCTCAGGCGGGTGAGAATCTTGATGTTGGCGTTGTCCAGCACACCACCGACGAGGCTGCTCGGCCGCTGGTCCAGGATCATGATGCCCTGGCCGAACTTGCGGCACTCGGCCAGCATGACGCTCAGATCCTCCGCGCTCTTACTGCGCGCGGAGTCGCCGCCCTCTCCGGAGAGCAGGCGGTGCGCCTCTTCGATCAGAAGCAGATGCAGACGCTCCTGCCCCTCCTCGCGCATCGAGTTGAATGCGTGCTCGACGTGTCCGACCAGCTGCGTCAGCAGAAAAGCCATGACGAGGGCGATACTGGTGGTGTCGCCCAGCGCCCCCAGTTCGATGACCGTCGGCTGCCGCAGCACACGCTGGAAGAACCCCGGGTCCGTCTTGCGGACGTTAAGGACATGGCCCAGGTTCTTGTAGAGGGAATCGATGCGGATCGTCGTGCCGCCTTTGAGGATACCGGTCGCCTCGCCGGAGCCTTTGTAGCTGGGCAGAACGTTCTCTTCCAGTTCGTCGTTCATCGCATTCGCAAAATCGGCCAGGCAGGGAAAGACATCGGATTTGTCTCCTTTGTCGTCCAGACCCCAGGCGTTGCCTTCACCCAGATACTTCTCGCCCATATAGAGCCGCTGCATGGCGCTTTCGAACACGGCAGGGAAGGGGTCCGGCATGGAGTAGGCCGACTTGAAGCCCGCCATAAGCCGGGTGATATGGCTGCGGACAGTCACGCCGGGCGGGACACAGAAGGGATTGAAGCGCAGCGGACAGCCCTCGTTGTCGCCTACGGTGTAAACAATGAAATCCTCCTGCAGCGTAGACTCATGGTCTTCCGGGGGCTTTTCGCTCTCCGCGTTCAGCGTGGAGCCCAGCAGCAGGCGGTACTCCTGCCCGGTCGAGGGGTCCAGGACCAGGAAGGGCATCTTGTGGTCGCGCCAGAGCTGGAGCAGGATATAGAGCGCCATGTTGCTCTTGCCGCTTCCCGGCGCTCCCACGAGCAGCGAGGGCATCATCAGGCGCTTGAGAGGCATGCTGAATGTCTGTGCCTGCTCTCCGACATTGCCCGGCGAAAGCAGCGTCTCGCGCTGATAGAGGTAGCCGGCGCGAACCTGCCGCTCGCCCGCATCGAAACGGCTCGAATCGAGAACCTCGGGCGGAATCACGAACGGTGTTTCGGTGGTGCTGAGCGCCGATGTCCTGCCGGCCTTGTCCGCGATGGGAAGGTGAAACAGGCTGGAGGCCTCTTCGGCGGTCGCCAGAAAGCGCAGATCGGGGCCGTACCAGCCTTCCGTCCGTTCGTCCCGGCCCCAGCGGGTCTGAGCCATCCAGTTGAGATGACGCAGCGCGGGGCCGCGGTCGGACAT
>JAYTGR010000601.1:0-4365 GCA_043733205.1 Chthonomonadaceae bacterium | reverse complement strand
TCACCCCCAGCGTTTTCCCGGTGCGCCACACATACGCCAGAATATCTTCGTCCAGATGCTCGTGGTCGTACAGGGTGCGTACGGTTTCCCGCACAACTCCTGCGGGAAACCCGTGTCCTGCCACCCCCTCGATCGTCTGCTCTTCCTCGTTCACGATGCAGAGCATAACCCAATCGAGAGGCAGAACACTGGTAACAGCCTCCACGCTAAACTGATAAAGTTGATTCAGAGTAGTGGCTTCATGCAGGCGGGCGCTGCTGGTGTCGATGAGTGCGAACTGCTCCTTGTGACGCAGCAGAGCCTGCTGCGTCACAAGGAGCGTCTCGCTGAGCTCCTGCAGTCGGTCCTGACAGCGCTGTGCTTCCGTGTCCGGCGCAGCGGAGCCCGGATCCGCTGCTGAGGGCGCGCTTTTCCGCAGTGAGAGGTCGTTGGGCTCCCAATTTCGTATTTCTCTTTCCATGGCTTCCCAATCTGTTCAAGACGCTTATATCATTATAGCGTCAGTATATGATTTCTGCCTTCCGCCGTTCGACAGATTTTGCCCTGCGTATTCTGCCCACCGGACCGCCTCTGCCTTGCTGAGAACGATCCCCTCGCTGCTTTTCTCAAAATGTGCCGATCCGCAGATGTTTTCCGGAGGCTGTGCGGACATACTGGAAGCAGGCGCGGAAGAGAGGAAGAGCACGATGGTCACGATGGAAGTAAAACCCTATAAACTGCCTCTGGGAGAGCGTCTGGTCGCTCAGGGACTGATCACCGAGCGACAGCTGGCGCAGGCGCTGGAGTATCAGCAGGAGACCCACACTTTTCTCGGACAGGCGTTGGTTTCACTGGGTTTTCTTACCATGACGGCTGTCGGCCCTATCCTGGAAGAGACCTCCGGCTTCCCTTATGTAGATCTTTCGAGCACCGATATAGATATGGAAGCCGCTCGGCTGCTCCCGGAAACGCTGGCACGGGAGAAGCGGGTGCTGCTGTTTGCCGCCACCGAAAATACCGCCCGTGTGGCGATGATGGATCCGCTGAACCTGACCCTGGTGGACGACCTGCGCGGCCGCCTGAACAGACGAATCCATCCCTACGTGGTCTTCGAGACCGACCTGATGGACGCCATCGGCCGTGTTTACGACATTCGGCAGCGCACACAGAAGGTGCTGGACGAGATCGCAGAAGCGCCCGGTCCGGATCCGGAACTGTCCATCGATACGCTGATCGGTATGGCGGAGGATGCGCCTATCGTCCGGCTGGTAAACAGCCTGATCCAGTCGGCAGTCTCGTCCGGCGCCAGCGACCTGCATATCGAACCGCAGGAGAAATCGGTGCGCATCCGATTCCGGCAGGACGGCGTGCTGTACGAACAGGCGACGCTGCCGCGTCAGCATCTGGCGGCCGTGGCTTCCCGCATCAAGATCATGGCGCAGATGAATATTGCAGAAAGGCGGCGGCCCCAGGACGGCCGAATCGCCTTCCGCGCGGCCAACGGCCTCCAGTACGATCTCCGTGTCAGTTCTCTGCCTCTCATCTACGGTGAGAAGATCGTTATGCGTGTGCTGGCAAAAAACAGCTCTTTCGCCAACTCCGCCACACTGGGCTTTTTTCCGACGCAGAAAACGCTGTTCGAGAGCTTGATCCAGCAGTCGCATGGGCTGATGCTGGTGACCGGACCGACAGGGTCCGGCAAGTCCACGACTCTGTTTGCCGCGCTCAACCAGATCAACGATTCGACCCGCAATATCAATACCGTGGAAGACCCGGTGGAGTACAACGTGCCCGGCGTCAACCAGATGCAGGTCAATGCGCAGATCGGAGTCACGTTTGCCGCCGGCCTGCGCACGCTGCTCCGGCAGGACCCGGATGTCGTGATGGTAGGCGAAATCCGCGATAAAGAGACCGCCGAGATGGCGGTGCAGGCGGCGCTGACCGGTCACCTTGTCCTCTCCACGCTCCATACCAACAGTGCGGCGGGTGCGCTCACCCGCCTGCTGAACATGGGCATCGAACCCTTTCTGCTCACCTCTTCGCTGATAGGAACCATCGGGCAGAGACTGCTGCGGACGATCTGTCCCCACTGCCGCGAACCTGGGCCCGTCGATCGGGCCAAACTGGCTATGCTGGGCAGTATACCCGCAGATCAGATCCCGGACACGCTGCCGGTCGGACGCGGCTGTGAAAAGTGCGGAGGGCGCGGCATGAAGGGCCGCACCGCCGTCTATGAACTGATGCCTATGACGGACCATCTGCGTGAAATGGTGATGCGGAACGAACCTACCGAGGCAATTCATCACCAGGCTGTCGCCACAGGAATGCTTACGATGCGCAATGCCGGCCTGCAAAAGGTGCTGGCAGGGCAGGTAGTGCCCGACGAGCTGCTGCGCGTACTGTTTTCGGAGGGAGTTTAAGAGATATGGCGGTATTCAGTTATGTCGCCCGCGACCAGGAGGGCAATCAGCGTCTGGGCACGATCGAGGGGCGCGACCTGGGAGAGGCCCGCGAAAATGTGCGCGCCCGCGACCTCTACGTCGTTACGATCCAGCAAAGAACAGAGCCAGGCAAGCAGTTCACACTCTTTCGCAAGAAGAAGGTAAAACTGGGGGATCTCGTGGTGATGAGCCGCCAGCTCGCCACCCTATTCCGGTCCGGTATCTCCTTGATGGACTGCCTTTACGCCGCCGCGCGCCAGTCGGAGAGTCCTGTGCTGGGCCAGGCTCTGGAGGGGGTGCGCATCGCCGTGCTCGGCGGCAGTACGCTGACCGATGCCATGAGGCAGTTCCCCGACGTGTTCAGCATGAAGTTTATCGCGCTTGCGCAGGCCGGGGAGGCGGGCGGAGTCCTCGACCAGACGCTGGAGATCGCGGCGGATCAGTTCGACCGGGAGGCGGAACTTCAGGAGAAGATCAAAGCCGCCGCCGTCTATCCGACCATCGTCATCTGCGCCTGTGTCGGGGTCGTGGTCTTTATGCTGGTGTTCATCGTGCCGGTCTTCGCTACGGTCTACACGCAGTTCCACGCCAAACTGCCGGCGCTGACCACGATGCTGATCGAAGTGAGTCACATTCTGGTCTCTTTCTGGTGGCTGGTTTTAGGCGTGCTGTTCGCCTTTGCGCAGGTCTGGAAACGCTTCGTTCGCACACCGTATGGAATGCGGTTCTATCATCGGATGCAGCTCAAGATACCGCTGCTCGGCAAACTGAACCGGAAGGTCGCCGTAGCGAGGTTTACCGAAACTTTTTCGGGCGCCGTCACAGCAGGCATTCCGATCCTGCAGGGGCTCTCCGTCTCCGGCCAGACCACCGGCAATATCATCATCATGGATGCCATCGAGCGGGCCGCCGCAGCGGTACAGGACGGCGCGCAGCTGGCGCCTTCGCTGGAGCAGTCGGGAGAGTTTCCCCCGATGATCATCTACATGATCGCAGCGGGTGAGCAGTCCGGGAACCTGGACATCATGCTGGCCGAGATCACCCGCTTCTACAGCCGGGACATCGAGTATGCGGTAGGCCGGCTGACACGGGCAATGGAGCCCCTGATGACCATTCTGATCGGTATCATCGTGCTGTTCATTCTGCTGGCGCTCTATATGCCCGTCTTCAATATGACCCAGGTGATTCAGCAGTAGCCGGCAACTTTCCTGCGAACAGAGACAAAATCTGCCGTTTCGCAGATGTCCCTTCGGCTGTCACTGCAATACAATAGAGTCATCGAAGTCGATTCAGGCCAAATCCTAACTCACTCTCGTGCTTCGTCGTAATCCAGGAGGCTTCCATGTCCCGCTTTCAAATGCTCACTGCCGCCCGAAACCGCAAAGGTTTCACGCTCATCGAACTGCTCGTCGTCGTCCTGATCCTCGCCATCCTGATGGCGGTCGCACTCCCGCTCTACCTCAGCGCGGTCGCCGACTCCCAGAAGAAGACCTGCCGCGCCAACATGCAGACCATCGCCAACGCGGTCGCTGCCGCCCGGGTCAAGAGCGGGGCCCCCAACTACGGCGCTCTGATCACCGGCGGAGTCACCATCGTCAACATTCCCGATCTGGCGGCCGTTCCGTCCTGCCCGACCGGCGGCGCCTACACGCTGGCCGTCGGCTCCAGCACCGACAACACCACCTTCCAGGTCGCCTGCAGCGCGGCAGGCCACCTGACGTTCGAACCGGGCTTCGACCACCAGTAAATCTGCCATTCCTGTGCTCTGCACTGTTCTCATCCCGTTCTCTCAAGGAGACATCTATGCTTCGTAATCGACTGCTTGCCGCTTCCCGAAACCGCAAAGGTTTCACGCTCATCGAACTGCTCGTCGTCGTTCTTATTCTCGCCATCCTGATGGCGGTCGCCCTGCCGCTCTACCTCAGCGCGGTCGCCGACTCCCAGA
>JAYTGR010000600.1:0-1426 GCA_043733205.1 Chthonomonadaceae bacterium | reverse complement strand
GCGAAGCCGTCAGGGCGGCCGTCTGTACGGTGACCCGGACTGCCCCGACACTTTTCCGAGTCTCCGTTGGGACGGCAGCAGACCGATGCTCCTGCAGGAACCACCCGAGCGCCGCAAGGATGCCGGCCGCAAGGACCGCCGCACCGATCCAGCGGCGAGCGAGCTGCGGCGACTGTACGGGCCGTCTTTCAGAACCGTTCAAGGGTATCAGGTTGTGTTCCATCTGCTTTTTCTCTCTTCCGGACGCCGTGCTGGGCACCAATTCAAGACCTTATGACTTTGCAGACATGTAAGCATATATGAATGTTTTAATGTGTTTGCTGTGCGAAAAAGGGGCTATTTCCGCGTCGATTCATGCTTTCGGATGCAGTCGAGAATCAGCAGGACGCTGTCGTCCAGGATCGCATAGCGCATGTAGCTGCCCTCGCGGCGCGCGGCCACCACTCCCTGGTCACGCAGTACGCGCAGGTGCTGGCTGACGACCGCTTGTCCGCCCTCGGTCGCTGCAATGATCTCGCCCACTGTCCTGGGTTCTCTTTCGCTGTGCAGATAGTCCAGGATCCTCAAGCGCAGGGGATGGGCGATATTGCGGATAATAGGGGCTACACGCTCCAGAGTTTCGAAAGAGATCAAAGAGGTCACGTTTTTATTTCGTCTGCTTTCCAGGATAGTGATATATATATACCACTATATCACAGGCGTGTCAAGCAGGCGATGAAATGGCTGGAGGCGGATAACACATCCAAAAGAGCCCTCCCGAATTCGGGAGGGCTCCTCTTACAGCAGTTATGCTGCGGGCTGGCTTACCAGCGGCTGTTGTTGTTGCCGCCGCCGTAGCCGCCGCCGTCACGATTGCCGCCGCCGCCGCCGCCGTAACCGCCGCCGCCGCCGCTGCTGCGAGGACGATCCTCACGGGGCTTGGCTTCGTTGACGGTCAGGGTACGGCCGCCCATGAGCGTGCCATTCAGAGTATTGATCGCGGACTGAGCCTCGGCGTCGGTGCCCATCTCCACGAAGCCGAAGCCCTTGGCCTGGCCGGTATACTTGTCGGTGATGACGCTGGCCGAAGAGACCGTGCCATGCGAAGAGAAGAGGTTCTGCAGTTCCTGCTCGGTCGCAGAGTAGGGCAGTCCGCCCACATAGATACGAGTTGCCATTTGGATGGCTCCTTTCTTGTTTCCCTGATCCGATGCGGAACAAAATCCTGCATGGAATGAGAAAATGGTCCTGGTGTCGCGTCACGGCAATGCCGGGGCGACATCCTGAAGTGGATGAAGTCTGTGTATATCCTCATCATCTGAAGCGAGTATCAGGAAATCAAGAAGAAGCCTAACCAGAAATGCACAGGAGAAGAGCGGAACAAGGGCCGATTCAGGAGGTACATTAAGCGCGGTTCAGTCTAAAAATTCGTGTCATCTATCAGATA
>JAYTGR010000599.1:0-1429 GCA_043733205.1 Chthonomonadaceae bacterium | reverse complement strand
AACTCGACGGTCTGATCCGTCGCAAGCCGCATACGTGTGCCCGTCTGCGCTATGATCCGGGCGCCCCCCTTGCCGAGCGCCTCGTTGCCGCCCGTATGATCGAAATGCCAATGGGTATTGATGAGCGTCGTCACCGGCTGTGCGCTCAGGTCGGCGACCGACTTCGCGATATCGGCGGTTCGGGCCGCCAGCCCGCTGTCCACCTGCAGAGTCCCTGTGTCCCCCGTCAGGACGGCGATATTGCCTCCGGCTCCCATCACCACCGCAAGGCGATCGGTCAGTTTCACCGTGCTGAGCGGTTCCGCAGCCTGATGCTCGGAATCGTCGTAGTAGGAAGCGGCAGAAGCCGGGGTGCGGGTCAGCAGACTCTCCAGGGCGAACAGGGAGCCAAGGCCAGCGGCAGTCGTAAGCAGCTCACGTCGATTCATAGGGCGAAACCTCTCTCATAGAATGGAAATCACTTTTCCCGTGCGCCGCAGCGCCGACGGAAGACAGTCGAACAGCGTTTCTACGAACGTGCCGCCTCGATCTGCAGCAGAATCAACAGAGAAAACGCAAATGCAGGAGGCGCAGCCGGCCGCGTCTCAGCCCTGTTCGTAGAAGCGCCATGTCGAGGCGAAATCGCGGGTCAGAGGCTGCTTTGTGAGACTGGCGCGCAGCATCTCGATCGGAATGCTGTTTTCGCGCAGGACAGCATCGTGAAACGCCCGGTCGGTCAGAGAGCCCTGCTCCACGAGTTCCCGGTACAGCGCCCTCATCTGCAGGCCCCCCAGCATATAGGCCGCCTGATAGAGCGCACCGTAGTCGCCTTTGAAAGAGCGGCGCACCTCCGCCTCGGCGTTGGCAGGCTCGTGTCCTACGCGTTCGACCAGCATGGCGATGCACTCCGGCGCGGTCATCTGCTCCAGATGAAATTTCAGGGAGAAGACGATGCGCGCCGCGCGATGGGAGCGCCAGAACAGCATTCCCAGGCGATTCTCCGGCGTCAGCGGAAATCCCAGATCCCAAAGCCGCATCTCCCAGTAGAGCGCCCAGCCTTCGATCCAGAAGGAGGTCCCGACCACACGACGATAAGGGCGATACCGCGACAGCATGAACATCTGCAGATGATGTCCCGGTATGAGTTCGTGCTGCACGGTCGCGCGGGCGAAATGCGGGTTGTTGCCCCGCAGACTCATCTGTTTCTGCGCGTGCGTCATGGTGTTCGTCGGAAAGGAGACCTGAATCGTTTCACCGCCCAGAAAAAAGGGATTGAACTGCTGCATTTCCGGAGTCATCATCTCCATGCGCCAGGTCTCTTCCGCCAGAGGCGGAATGGTCACGAGGTCACGCGCCCGCACGAACTCCACCGCTTCCACCGCCATCGCCCGGATCATCTCCGGCTGCTCTCCCGGCGGACGATGCAGCGACTTGATATGCTCCAGTGCGG
>JAYTGR010000598.1:0-1437 GCA_043733205.1 Chthonomonadaceae bacterium | reverse complement strand
GGCGCTATCTCCTCTTCTACCATAGTGCGGGCAGTGCCACTGCGGACCAGAGCGAGGTCTTTGCGGAGATCGGGGCAGCAGCAGAGACGGTAACGGCTTCCGGGGCCAGGAAAAGCTCTGTGCAGACCGGGACGGCAGGGCAGGAGCGCACCGATGTCTGAACTGCGATGGAATCCGACCCTGGAAGAGTGGGTGATCACAGCGACACATCGGCAGGACCGCACCTTTTTTCCGCCGCCCGGCTACAACCCCCTGGCTCCGACGCAGCCCGGAGGTTTCCCCACGGAGATTCCGGCGACGAACTATGAGATCGTCGTGTTTGAAAACAAGTTCCCCTCCCTGCGCCCGCAGCCGCCGGATCCCTCCGTCGAGGCCACGGAACTGATGCCCGTGCTGCCTGCGCAGGGGATCTGCGAGGTCGTCTGCTATACCCCGGACGCCGAAGGAGAGCTGGCCCGCCTGCCGCTGACCAAAGTCGAAGAGCTGGTCTACGTCTGGGCCGACCGCTTCGAGGAGCTGAGCGCGCACGATTTCATCCAGTACGTCTATATTTTCGAGAACAAAGGGCGGGAGATCGGCGTCACGCTGGCGCATCCGCATGGGCAGATCTACGCCTTTCCGTTCGTGCCCCCGATCCCGGAGAAGGAGATCGGAGCCGCGCGGCGCTACTTCGAGCGCACCGGACGCAATGTGTTTGAGGATGTGCTGGCGCAGGAGATCGCAGACGGCAGGCGTATCGTCGCGGAGAACGCGCATTTCGTGGCCGTAGTGCCCTTCTACGCCCGTTATCCCTACGAAGTGCATATTCTGGCGCGGGACGACCGGACGGCGATCTCCGACTTCGATGCGGGGGAGCGGACGGCGCTGGCGCAGATGCTCAAAATCGTGATGGAGAAATACAACAGCCTGTGGGATCGCTCGATGCCTTACATCATGCTGATGCATCAGCGGCCGAGCGATGGAGCGGATTACGGGTTTTACCGGTTCCACATCGAGTTCTATCCGCCCTACCGAACGCCGGACAAACTGAAGTATCTGGCGGGTGTCGAAGCCGGAGCGGGCTCGTTCATCAACGACACCCATGCGGAAGTCACCGCGCAGGCCCTGCGGGAGACCGAACCGGTCCAGGCCTTTCTGCCCGAATAGCCCGGCATCGCGTTCTGCCGTGAAAACGCGTCAGCGGCGCGGGCGGAAGCGGAGGAACAGATTCTGCACGAAAAGCTGCAGCCGGCTGCGCCAGGTCAGCGGCGCCGGCTCGCGGTAGGTGCGGGGATCGGTGAGATGCTGGAGTTCAAGACGGCCGTAACGGCGCACGGCCAGTTCGACGGCGGCATGGACGACCTCCCGGTCACGTTCGAAACGTCCGTGCCAGCCGCAGACGAAGCACTCTGCATTGGCTTCGAGATTCAGCCAGCCGCATAGTTCGCAGATCTTGAG
>JAYTGR010000597.1:0-4396 GCA_043733205.1 Chthonomonadaceae bacterium | reverse complement strand
ATCGTCCGAAAGTCGCCGCCAGATGTTCTGGCAGGCGCAGGGTGGTCCTGCCGACGTTCATCGCGTCCCAGGTCGTGTAGCGCATGCGCAGAATAGGGCGCATGTCCAGCGCAACGCCCTGAGCCGCCAGCAGATCGTTCATCTGCCGGGTGCGCCGCACGTACATCGAACCCTCTTCATTGAAGACGAAGATAAACTCCTGGGCCAGCATCGAGACCAGCGAGACGGCCTTGCCGACCAGCGTGACCTCGCTGCTGAGTTTCGAGGCCAGAATCTCGGCCAGCTCCTGCACCGATTCGATGGGCTTGCGCAGGCCGATGGCGATCGGCTGCCGTGTCTCGATAAAGAGCACGCGGGGTGTCACGCGCAGCGTCCCGCGGCCGCGGTGCGGCACGATCAGATCGAACGGCAGTGCGCCGGGACCGAACTTATCGAGCGTATAGATCTCGGAGCCGGTGACCGCCTGATTGTACGCGTTCAGGGCGAGCGCCCGTGTCTGCGGATTCAGAAAGAGATCGACGAATCGGAAACGCGGCAGGGCGGCAGTTTCGGGATTGAACAGGAGCAGATGGGAGGTGCCGTCTACGGTGAGGCCGGCAGGTTCATGGCCAAGAAGAAGCGCATAGAAACGGGGCAGAACGTGCTGAAAGAGCTGAGTGAGGTTGCTTTCGGGGAATGCGGTGCGGAACTCCCGACACCAGCCGAGCATCGTGTCGGTGACACGCCGGGCTTCGTCCTGACAGCAGCCGGGAACGACCTGCTGAACGGCGTTCTCGAATCCCCAGTGCAGCATCTCCAGAATGCCGTCTCCGACTTCGCGCAGGGACAGGTTATTGACAATAAGGTCGCGGGAGCCGGTATAGACGAGGCCGCGCCAGCCCCAGGCCTCGGTCATGGCATCGAGGAACGCCTGCCGGCCCTCGGGAGCGCTGCGGGCGACGCGTTCGAAGGCGACGCCGTGCCGCGCGAAATCGTGCCGGCTCGGGAACGTCTCGCTGCCGAAAAGGGTGGAGATCTCACCGGCGGCCGACCAGAGATCTTTCGTAGTGCCGTCGTTGTGGGCCATCAGCACAAAACGCCCGGATTCGCTCTGCCGCAGGCGTGTTTTAGCGAAATAGTCGGTATCGTGGACACCGACGAGCATCTGTCCGCCCAGGCCGTTTTCATCGAGAAGCTGGCGTAACACAGCCTTCACCGGCTCGTCCCAGAACACGGTCTGTCCCAGGGCAAGAAACGGAGTGTCGGGGTAACGGTGGCGAAGTTCGGCAAGAAGTTCCCGCGCGGGGCGTTCCGTTCCGGTTGCAGTCATGCGACGTATGGCTCCCATTCAGCGGTTTCGGTCGTCCGGCTCAGGCCGTCTGGCTGTTTCCTACAGGTTCTTCTAATACGCCGCCAGGGGCGGAGGAGTTCCGTCCGGACGGTAAGGTTCGATTGCCTACGAGGAGGCGGCGCGGCAGGAATAGGTAGAGGTACCAGAGGATACCGTTGAGCCCCGCAAACGCGTACCGGAGGTTGGCAGGGATCGGGAGATGGGAGAACATGCCTTCGATGACGCCTGCGAAGATGAAGAGGGGGACAGTGCCTATGACCAGTTTGATCCCTTCGATACCGGCGATACGAAACGCATCGGCGCGTCGATACGGTCCCGGCAGCAGCAGAGACAGTCCGATCTGAAAGCCGGCGGCGCCGCAGATGAAGATGGCCGTCAGCTCCGCGATGCCGTGCGGCACGATGCCCGGCCAGAAGGTGCTGTGCTTGTGGACCTGCGTCATCAGCGCCGCCATCGCGCCGAGCATCGCGCCGTTGCCGAACATCGCCATTAAGGAAGGGAACCCGCCTGCCACGCCGCCTGCAAAAGCGATGAGGCCGACAAACAGGTTGTGGGTCATCAGCTGCGCGGACATCTCGACGTGCGCTGAATCGGCTACTTTTCCCGATTTCCAGACTTCGACCGACTCCTTGAAACTTTCCGGAATGAACAGCCAGATCTTGGCGGGGTAGTTGATGACCAGCCAGTAGGCGAACAAGCCCGAAAGCACGGAGATCAGGAACGCTGCGGCAAAGAACTTGAAGCGCTTCTGCAGCAGGGTGGGGAACTCGTAGAGGTAGAAGTTAGTGAGCGATCCAAGCGCATTGCCGCTGGTTTCCGACTCGTACAGCATGGCATGGGAGCGGCCCACCAGGCCGTTCAGGTGGAGGATCAAGTCTTTGTTGATGGCATGGGCACGGGCATAAGCGAGGTCGGAGGAGGCGCGGCGATAGAGCGGACCCAGCGACAGGATCTCTTCCCGACTGAGGCCGCGCACGCCGCGCTTGCCGTTGGCCTTGTCGATCAGCGCCGTCAGCCGATCCCAGGCCTCCCGTTTTTTGCTCACAAAATCGCGTTCGTCCATACGCTATTATAGCACGGTGCGCGCCGTCCGACAATCCCTGCTGCCGCTCCGCATTGCAAGTTGTTTTGCGGGGTCGGCAGCAGTGTCTCCTCGGCGGCCAATAAGGCGCAGGTGCGTTCCTGCGCCGCCAGAATTTCCAGGAGCAGGCGGTGCCGTTCCTGCAGGCTCGGCACCGCTGCAATGCTCTGCCGGGCCTGCTGCAACAGCCTGCGGGCAGTGATGGCCGATGCGGCAGACGGCAGGTCTGCAGAACCGTCTGGGCAAGGCAGCGCGTTCCTCCTATTTTATAGGAAGCCCGAAGGCATAGGTTTCGCGTCTGTCGGCCCTCAAACCCGGTGTCAGTCTGGAGGTTAGGATGAGGCCGCATCCGTCGAAACACGGGCGCTGCCGCGCCTTGATGTCAGTACCTGTGACTATCCAGCATTATTTGTCGTTTGGCAGTGCCGCTTAGAACCGCCTTTCCTCGTCTTCAGTCAGCTGCCACTCGCTGGGAGAGAGGATGTATCACCTCAATAAGTCGGGGTAAAAGTCTCGATATCGCCATGCTCTGAGATCAGAATATCGCGATTTGTGGCAAGTTTCCCCGTGTTATTGAGGTGATACTAGTTTTGAGATAGATACTGGTTATCAGTGAGCGGTGCAGCTTTCTCTGGCCCTGCCGCTCCGGAAAGTGAGGAGGGTATGGCTCGCGTCTCTTTAGGTTTGGCTCTGCTTTCTCTTCTGGCGGCACTGCCCGCTCCCGTGCGCGGGGACGATTGGCTTCAGTTCCGGCACGACGCAGCTCACTCGGCAGTCAGCCAGGACAAACTGCATTTTCCACTCAAAGAGCTCTGGGCCTGGAATACCACCGGGCCTGAAAAACACAGGCCGCTCTACCATTCCGTCATCCGAAAAGGATGGATCTACTTCACCGCTTCCGAAAAGAGCCAGCGCTTTTTGATCTGCGCCGATGCAAAGACCGGAGTCGTAAAGTGGCGGCAGCCGCTCCAAGCGGAACATCTGAATTTCACCATTTCTGACATTTCTGGTCCTGCTGTCACCGAATCGGGGCGGATCTTCGTTTATGATTGGGTGACGATCACGGATCGACCGACGATCAAAACCCTGACAGACACGATCTTTGCCCAGTCAGCTTCAACGACATGCTCGATGGTTCTGAGTGCCGTCGACTGCTTTGCCGTCCGGACCTTCGACGCCATGACCGGTAAGGAAGGCTCCTATTTTCCGATGGCGGCCATGGGAGCCAACGGGGTGCTTCCCCGAGTCTCGCTGCTGGAGACCCAAGCCGGGCAGGAGGTCGCCGCAGTCCCGCCGACGATGGCCGGATGCCCGCCTTGAATGCTGAATGTCCCAGAGTATCTGGGACACCCCTTGATCGTCAACAATGCGCTGTTTGCACTGTCCGCTTCGGACCTTCTCTTCCACTGGGAGCCGGATGTCAAGTGGAACATGACGCGAATTCACCATCCCCTGCCTGATGTCGATCGGGACATCAGCCCGACAGCGCGGTTCGGCGGTTATCCTCCCGCCTATGCCGGGAATGGCCTCGTTGTCGCCGACGAGACCACCCATCGCTTCCTGGCGTTAATCACAGGTCAGAAACAGCAGCAGTGGCATCGGGACATCGCGCATTCGCTGGGCGTTCCTGCGGTAGGGGATCATCTTCTCTATACCGGGTTCGGCGGTCCGGGAGGCGTGAGCGGCATTGTGGCGCTGGATACGCAGGATGGTAACCTCCAGTGGATGTATGCACCGAAAGATCCGGAGCCCGATCCGCAGCAGTACCAGCAAATCCTTTCGCCCAGAAGCGTCGAGGTGCCTGTCATTGGTCCGGCAAACAGGACGTTTACCGATCCGCGCAATGGCAGGAAGATGACTGCGCTGGAGGTAAAAGGTTATAATACGGCGATGGTTCCCGTCCCAGTGATGCAGCCCTATTCCACCCTTCCTTTCCAGCACTGGAGCAACAGCGGCCTGGTGGTGACAAAGGAGAATGTATATGG
>JAYTGR010000596.1:0-11542 GCA_043733205.1 Chthonomonadaceae bacterium | reverse complement strand
GCGGGGAGCCCCGTCTGGACAAGAACTATCCGGGTTACAACTTCAATATCTCGGATCAGCGCCGCGCCAAGGAGTTCATTCGCGACTTCGACGCGATGGTCGCGAACGGCACTCTGCCGCAGTTCCTCTACCTCTATCAGCCCAACGACCATACCGGATCCACTCAGACGACGAACCTCACCGGAACCGGCATTCAGGAGATCGCGGACGGCGATGTGGGCCTCGGTATGGCGGTTCAGCATATCATGAAAAAGCTCGATGCCAATGGCCACTCGGTCTACTACAACGATCCGACTGTGACCGGCACGGACGGCAAGGCGGGCGACGGCACAGGGACCGCGATTTTCATCACCTACGACGATGCGCAGTCCTCCTTCGACCACATCCATCAGCATCGGACGCCGCTGATCGTGGTCAGCCCGTACGCGAAGGTCAATACGACCGGCACGCTCAACACAGGCTTCGTGGGAACGCGCCACTATGTGACGGCCTCGGTCGTGAAGACCGAAGAGCTGCTGCTGGGTCTGCCGCCGAACAACCTCGGCGACCTGTTCGCCACCGATTTGCGCGATCTGTTCCAGCCTGCTTACAACGGTATCACCTACAGTCTGTTCACAGGCTCCAACAGCTTCACACGCGTCGTGAAGTACACGCCTTCGAGCGCAGGCAAAAGGATCTGGGCGCTGGCGAAGAAACTGGACTCGTCCGCGCCCGACCGTGACAGCCGCCGCCTGGGCGCGCTGACCCGCCTCTCCATGAAGGCGGACGACCTGTACAAGACCTATGCAAAGGCGCATCGCCTCGACACCAAATCTTACCGTCACGCGCAGGCCAGCCTGTATGGGATGGCGGAGCATCTGGTGGAAGGCTCCGCCCCACGCGACTCCGACGACTGACGTTCCCTGAAAGGTGAGATGGTCTCGGCGTTTGAACAGACAGCCCTGGATTTCCTTTGCGCAAGGCGATTCAGGGCTGTACTTATTTTTGGGCGTACTCCACAAAATGCGAAGGAACAAATCGTCCGGTTGATTCGTCAGTTTCCTCGAAAAGTGGGTATAATAACGCGCGCCTGTGCAGCCCGCCTTTCTGAGCCGCATATCCGGGCCATTCCGCCCATGCATACGCTAGGAGAATACAATGAAAATGAATCCTTTGCTTCTGTTTGCGCTTTTGGGAACGGCAGCCTTCGTCCTTCCGGCAAATGCGCAGACCTCGTCCGGCAAGATGACCACGAAGAAACACCATACTAAGAAGCATGCGATGCCGAAGCATCCGAAAAACGAGATCACCAAACTCGAAAAAGACCGCAAAACGAATCCTACCGTCAAGCAGGTCACTCCGGATCCCAAGAAGAGCCCCGGCAAGCACGCCGACAACCTTTCGAAGAACGTCAACCACGAGTTGAATCGAGAGTCCAAGGATCTGAATCACACCCTTTCCGGTAAAAAACAGTAGGATCCTTAGTTTTCGGGTTTTGCGCCTTCTCCAGAAACGTCATGAGAGAAAAGGCAGAATTCTCGGATTCTCACCGCAGTCTGGCTTCAAAGCCAGCCTGCGGTTTTGTTTTGTCTCGCTGACTCAGCGAAATCGGGTAAACTGATTTCATGGCAGGAAGCACTTTTGGAACTCTTTTTCGGCTCACGACGTTCGGTGAGTCGCATGGCCCCGCTGTCGGCTGTATTCTCGACGGCTGCCCGCCCGGTATCCCTTTGAGTATCGAACAGATCCAGGCCGATCTGGATCGCCGCCGCCCTGGGCAGAGCCGCATCACGACGCAGCGGCGCGAAGGCGACGAAGTCGAGATTCTTTCCGGACTGTTCGAGGATCGGACCACTGGGACGCCTCTGGGAATGCTGGTCCGCAACACCGATGCGCGCTCCAAAGACTACGGCGAGATGCGCGACCTCTACCGCCCGAGCCACGCCGACTACACCTACCAGGCTAAATTCGGAGTGCGCGACTATCGGGGCGGAGGGAGAGCGTCGTATCGCGAGGCGATCGGCCGGGTGGCGGGCGGCGCGGTGGCGCGCCAGCTGCTGCACCATCGCTGCGGCACGGAGATCGTCGGGTATGTGCTGCAGATCGCCGATATTCGCGGCGAGGCGGACACCGATACGGTCACACGCGCAGAGGTCGATGCCAGCATCGTGCGCTGCCCGGAGCCAGCGGCGGCGGAGAGAATGATCGCGGCCATCGATGCGGCCCGACGCGACGGCGATTCGCTGGGCGGCATCGTGGAGCTGGTGGTTCGCAATGTGCCTGTCGGGCTGGGCGAGCCTGTGTTCGACAAACTGACAGCCGATCTGGCCCACGCCCTGATGTCGCTGCCCGCCGCGCGGGGATTCGAGATCGGCGAGGGCTTCGGAAGCGCGCTCATGCGCGGCTCCGCCCACAACGACGCCTTTACGATGCGGGCCGGACAGGTGCGCACCCGCACCAACCATTCCGGCGGCATTCAGGGCGGCATCTCCAACGGCGAGAACATCGTGGTGCGGATGGCGTTCAAGCCCGTTGCCACCATCATGCAGGAGCAGGAGACGGTCAGCACCCAGGGCGAGACGGTCACGTTCCGCGCGAAAGGCCGGCACGACCCCTGCGTTCTGCCCCGCGCCATCGCCGCCGTCGAAGCGATGGCGGCCCTCGTCCTCGCCGACCATCTCCTCCGTCAGACCGCGTACGGTCACGAAAACTCCGCTCCGCCTTCCAGTTCGCAAGGATAGCGCCGGGTGCCGAAAACGCTTTCGCGCTCCCCTCCGAAAAGAGGGAGTGAACCTTTCCAGCCGTTTCCGTATCCAATTCTGCCAAGAGGGTTCTGCTTGCATCCGTTCCAGCGCAAGCCGGGATGAGGTACCTATTTCGTGCGAGAAGATTTGAGACTGGCGCGCCGAATTCAGGGAGGCGATCCGCGGGCTTTCGAGGAGTTTCTGGACTCCTATGGGGCGCGGGTGCAGTACCTTGTCCGCCGCACGGTCGAAAACCGCACGGATGCGGAGGATTTGACTCAGGAGATCTTCGTACACTTGTATCGTAACATCGGCAGCTATCGAGGCGACGCGGCACTGGCGACCTGGGTCTACCGGGTAGCGCTCAATCAGTGCGCGAAATACGCCCAAAGACGACATCCACAGAATGCGACACTGGAAGAGCAGAACGAGCAGGCCTCCTCCGACTGGCGCTCCAACCCGGAGCAGGCGGCCGTCAAGGGCGAACTCTCGGAGCGCGTACACGATGCGCTCGAACAGCTCTCCCCCCTCCATAAAGAGGTTGTGGTGCTGCACGAACTCTATGAAATGACTTATCAGGAGTGCGCGCTGGCGCTGGAGGTGCCTATCGGCACCGTGAAGTCGCGGCTGTTCAATGCCATTCGCCGCCTGCGCGACAGCCTGAGCGGCTATGTCCTGGACGAGACAGCGGGAGGCGTCCTGCGGGCAGAAGCGGCTGGGGAAAAAGCGCCATGACACCCTCAGAACACAGCCAGGCACAACAGCCGATTCTGAAAGCTTTTCTGGACAACGAGCTGCCTCTCTGGCGGCGGTTCGCGATACGTCTGCATCTGGCGCGGTGTGCGTCCTGCCGGGAGGAGACGGGAGCGATGCAGCAGATCGGAAAAGAGCTGCGTGGGCAGACGGCCATCGATCCGCTCGATACCGCACTGCGGGCGCGGATCCTGGCGACTGTGAGGGAGATGACACCGCAGCCGACCGCGCCTGTGCATTCCTGGCGGCCCGCACTGGCCTGGGGCGGAGGAGCAGCCGTCGCCGCGCTGCTCCTGACCGCCGTTTTCGCTTCCCACTCCCGGTTCGCCGCAGACTACCAGAATACCGGGGCTGACATGGCAGGCAGCACCGGCTCAAGCGCGCCCAGTTCGCTCGCCAATTCGCAGAAGACGGGGGCCGAGTCCGCCAGTGGATCGCCCACGTTCGCTTCCAAGGCTCCCGCTCAGTCCAGGGCAGGCATGCAAAGCCAGGTCCGAAAACCGACTGTTTCCGAACCAGCGAAGCCGCAGCTGGAAGCACCGCAAGCAGCGTCCGGTGCTGGGACTGCTGACAAATCCTTGTCGCAGCGAGAGGGCTTCGTTTCGCCCGTTCCGCAGAGCGCAGGCGCTGCGGGAAGCTTTGCGGGGAACGGAATACGCGGTCAAGCCAAAAATATCACATCAGCGCCGGGGTCTCCCAGTGAGCAGCCCTCCGATGCACAGAGTCTCAGCAGAAATACGCTCGGCCTGTACTCTAAGCGGCGGCGTGTCGCAGCTGTCGTCTCCCCTCTCCAGCCGTCTATCCACGGAGAGAGTCTGTCGGTGGCCGGCCGCAGCAAGCCGAAGCAGCCGGTGGCGCTCGACCGCGCCGGGTTCGACCTCGACGGCTACCAGTTCGTTGCTGCGGGCGGGCAGCGGATCACCGTGCCGTTCAAAAAGAGTCTGAATGCAGTGCGCTTCGCCCGCGCGGCCGATGGAAGAATGGAGCTGGCCGAATCTCTCTCGCCCCCGATCCTCTACCTCGCTCCTGCCGACACGCTGGTCAACGACGCGGTGCCGGGCTCCCGATGGCAGCCGCTTCCGCCCGGCTTCACCTCACTACAGCCTCTCTATGTGCGGTCTGCACCGGACTGGGAACAGTTCATCGCCATGCGCTGGTATCCGAACATGACCGTTGTCGGTGGACTCGCCAATCTCGATTCTGCCGATGCGGCGTTCACATTGCTGTCCGGCTCCCATGTTCAGATCGGCACGACGCTCTGCCCCGATTTTGCCGCCTACCGCGCCTTCGCCGACTCCCACCCTGACGCCATGCGTCTCCACACTGTCTACAGCAGCGCCTACGCGCCTGTGCCCCCTGCCGCCCCTGCCCCCGACGCCGCGAAAGCCTCCAGAAGCGCGCGCGACAAACCTCACCCCTAGCCGAACAGGGTATAATCTCGAAAATTGCCATCATCGCACGAATTCCGTGAAACAGCGAGCCTGCGTGCTGCGTAGACCAGAAAAGAGGCATCGCAATGACAGTCACGGCCTATCTCGGTCTCGGGTCCAGCGTGGGGGATCGTCTGGCGTATCTGCGCACCGCGCTTCACCGCCTGCAGACATTCGGGCCGGGACTGCGTGTCACCGCTGTCTCGCCTGTCTATCAGACACCGCACCTCGGACTAAAACCAGGGGACGCTGCACGCTATCCGCCGCATCTGAATCTGGCAGCACGGATCGAGACCGATCTGCTGCCGGATGAACTCCTGCAGCGGATACACGAGGTCGAGGCGGCAGGCGGACGCGAGCGCGGCGAACGCTGGGGGCCGCGCACGATCGATATCGATATTCTGCTTTACGCAGACATGGAAGTTCAGACGCCGACTCTGACACTGCCGCATCCCGGTATCGCGGCGCGGGCTTTCGTCGTTGTGCCATTGGCCGATCTCGCGCCCGACCTGACTCTGCCCGACAGCCGCACGATAGACGCCTTGAGATCGAGCGCAGTGATCCGTTCCCAAAGCATCGAAAGGCTGGACGATGGACTACTTATATGAGGCTGTAGACCCTTCTGGTCGCACCGTTCTGGGTAAAATCGAGGCGGCCGACGAGGTCGAAGTCCGGCGCAAACTGACCCAAATGGGGTATCGTGCGCAGACAGTCGCAGCGACGCAGAACGCGGCGACGGCGGCGGCTCCACGCCAGACGGGTATGGGGGCCGTCGCGGTCGCCACGAATGCCGCCCGGAACGGGATGCAGACCGGCGCACAGACGGCCACGCGTGCCAGCGGCATCACCCTGGCAGGCAACGCCGCGAAGCTGGGCACACGCTCTGCCACCCAGGCGCAGAGTCGAACCTCCAGCGTACTCACCTCCAATTTCCTGCTTAATCCGGTCAACCCGAACGCTTCTAAACTGGGCGGTGTCTCGACAAAGGATCTGGCGTTCTTCTTTCAGCAGCTGGCTCCCCTCACCAAGAGCGGCATGACGATCTATACCGCCCTCGACAATCTGGCCGCGCGCACTCCCAACAAGCATCTGGCGCAGACCGCCCGTGAAATGGCCGAGGCCGCGCGCACAGGGCAGCGCATCTCCAACGTCATGGAACTCTATCCGCGTATCTATCCCGATCATATCGTCGGTATGGTGCGTGCCGGGGAGATGGGCGGATTTCTGGAGATCGCTCTTGCGGAGATCGCCCTTAATTTCGAGCAGAACATCGCCCTCTACAAAGGGATGTGGATCCCGAAACTGATGGCCTCTCAGGCAATCTATCTCCTGCCAATCATTATTCCCTTTATGCCGTGCCTATTCCGCAGTTTCGATTTTGCGGCCAATATGATGCTCTATCTCAAATGGGAACTTGTGTTATTGCCGCTGACAGGCCTCCTGCATCTGCTGATCCTGCAGAGCGTAAAACAGGCGCGTCTGCCCCAGTATCGCCGTTTCCGCGACAGCATGAGCCTGCGCATTCCCGCGTTCGGCAATCTGCAGCGTATGGTCGCTCTGTCGGCCTTTGTGCGGATGCTTCGCCGTCTGCACCAGGCGGGCGTCTCACCGATCCAAGCATGGGAGTGCGCCATGAACACAGCGGACAATGTGATCATTCGCGAGAAACTGGCCTCCTCCTATGAGCGCATGAATCAGGGAGCCTCCTTCTCGGACGCATTTGCGGCCACAGGCCTCTTCGACAATCAGATCGAAAACCTGATTATTACCGGCCAGCATTCGGGCGAAATCGTCGAATCTCTGGATAGAGCGGCAGAACACTACCAGGAAGCCGTTTACGATGCAACGCTTCGAACCAGACGGGTTCTGTTGAGCATGGGCCTGATTACTATGCTGGTGCTCGGCGGTACCGCGCTAGCCTTTCTGGAACACGGCTATTTCCAGGGAATGTTCAAACTCACGGATCCAGATGCTAATTTTCTGCCGCTGTTTTAGGAAGGGAAATGCGCGATGCCGCAGTTTGTATTTCGGGCGACCGACCGTATGGGCAACACGGTCGAGGGCAGCGTCGCCGCCGATAATCAGGCCGATGCCCTGACGCAGGTGCGCGGCATGGGCTATACGCCGCTGCAGGTGCAGCCTAAAGGGGCGGTAATACCCGGTGGGGGCAGCGGCGTCAGCAGTCTGACAGCGACGCAGCCTCTGGCAGCGGCGAGCGTCGCCGCGACTCAGCCCCTTCATACTGTTCCGTCGATTGCGGTCACGCAGCCGATTCCCCCTCCCACCCGCCCCCGCCGAATCGATCTGTCGGCCCCGGTAGAGGAGATCGCAGCCACCGCAGGCGCACTCTCCGATCTGTCGGGTGTCGAGGCGAGCGCGATAGGGCCAGGCGGAGAACATCTGGAACCCTGGGAGCGCAGCATCGGGCTCAACGACCCTGCCAATGCCGAACAGCAGACAGTCGAAATGGCGCCGAACGGCGTACACCCTGCCCAGGCGCTTCCGCCCGGCGGTCCTCAGCCCTTCACCGCCCCGCAAACGGGGAGCGGTGTGGAGCATTCGCGTTATGAGTCCCGGGCAGAGCGCGAGAAGCCGCTGCCGCAGCTCTTCAAAGAGCGGGTGATCCTGCCGATCTTCTCCGGTGTGGTGCTGAAAGACCTCTCCCCCTTCTATCGGCAGTTCGCCACGCTCATCAATGCGGGTATTCCGCTCTATCAGGCCCTCAGCGCGCTGGAGAGCAGCACCAAGAACCCGAAGCTGAAAGAGATCGCCCGCGCGGGCCAGAAGCAGGTGCAGGCAGGCGGCCGGTTCTCCGATGTCATGGCAGACTATCCCTGGATCTGCTCTCCCATGCAGGTCGAGATCGTGCGCGCCGCCGAACAGGGCGGCCTGCTGGACACCTCTCTGCGCCAGCTCGCCGACTATGTCGAGAACGACCTCGCCATCCGCCGCCTCATCAGCCGCGAAACCATCTATCCCAAGATCGTTCTGTTCGTTGCGCTGATGCTGCTCGGCCGCCAGGGCTTGATGTTACAGCCACAGATGGCAATCGTAAGCTTGGTCTTGGGCGGTATGGGCAAAGCCTCGTATACCGGTCTGGAATACCTGCGCGACACGATCGGTTTTGGCTTCCTGTGCCTGTTTCCGATTGCGGCCGCGATCATCGCATTTCGTCTCTTCTTCTTCAACTCCGTCAGTTTTCGGGAAGGCTACGATACGTTCAAGACCAGTATTCCCGTCCTTGGAAACCTGATCCGCATGTTCGCCACCGCCAAGTTCTGCCGGACCTTCGCCGCGCTCTACCGGGGCGGCTTCCCCATGGGCAGCGCACTGCAGGTCGCAGGTGATGCGAGCGGGAACTTCGTCCTGCGCAAAGCTGCCTACCGCGCGGCCCTCGCCGCCAACCGGGGCGAGATGGTGGGCGATTCGATGCGCAGTTCGGGCTTCTTCAACGCCATGACTGTAGATATGTTCCGCACCGGCGAAACCTCCGGAAGTCTCGACCTAATGGTGGACAAGATCGCGGAATTTTATGAAGACGAGGCCAAAATGAAGTCGCACCAGGCCGCAATGATCCTCGGCACATGCGTCTTCCTGCTGGTCGCCATCCTCGTCGCCGTTCAAGTGATCTCTCAGTATGGCGGTCTTGCCCGAAGCGAAATGAGCGCGGGGGAAGGCTTCCTGCGCCCCTGATCTGCCGCCCCTAAAGGAGCGGCCTGTCACTGGTAAAGCCCATGAATGGGCTTGGGTTGGCTGACGACAAGCTTAATCTCCCAACGGACAGAGAGATTGCCGGTCTGACCGCCCGAATGTAAAAGTGGCTCTCATTAGACCCGGTCCCCTTTATGGGGCTTATAAATGACAGGCCGCTCCTTGAGAGGCGAACCTGCTTGACTCTGCCTCGATTTTTCCACTACAATAGCGGACAGAAGCGGTTAAAATGGCAGAGAAGGGATTCGCAGTCCATGAAGCGTGTCGTGAGCATCAGTCTGGGGTCGTCAACGCGTAATAAGAAGGTCCATGCCGCCTTTTTCGGAGAAGATTTCGAGATCGAGCGCATTGGCACCGACGGCGATATGCAGAAATATCGCGATATGATCACGGAACTCGATGGCAAGGTGGACGCTTTCGGAGTCGGCGGCACGGACATCTACCTCTATGCGGGTGACAAGCGCTATGTCCTCCACGAGATTTTGCATCTGCTCGACGGCGCAAAAACGACGCCCTTCGTCGATGGCAGCGGCCTGAAACATACGCTGGAGCGCAGGACGGTCGCCTATCTGCAGGAGCAGGGCATCGTCGATTTCCGCTCCAAGCGTGTCCTGCTCGTCAGCGCCGTAGACCGCTTCGGAATGGCGGAAGCGCTGGCGGGGCTGGCGAAATCCATCGTCTTCGGCGATCTTATGTTCGGGCTGGGCGTTCCTGTCGCCGTAAAGTCGTGGGGGGCCTTTAAGACGCTTGCAGCGCTGATGCTGCCTGTGGTTGTGCGGCTTCCGTTCAAGTGGCTCTACCCGACCGGCGACAAACAGGAGCAGAATACGCCAGCGTACAGCAGCTATTTCGCCGAGGCCGATGTGGTGGCCGGCGACTTTATGTTTATCAAGCGGTTCATGCCGGAAGATATGCGGGGTAAAATAGTCTTCACCAACACGACGACTGCCGAAGACGTGACGGAACTGACCCGGCGCGGCGTCAGCATGCTTATTACGACGACCCCAGTCTTCGACGGACGGTCGTTCGGCACCAACGTCATGGAGGCCGTGCTGGTCACAATTCTCGGTAAGCGCCCGGAGGCGCTGACACCGGAGGACTATTTCCGTAAACTGGAAGAACTGGGCTGGACTCCGCGCGTACAGGAACTGAATCCCGTTCCCACTGCACAGACCGTCCTTACCGCTGAACACGCGCAGTAAGATTTCACAGGAGTTCCGATGGAACAGTTTGCTTTTATCATTCATCCGCTCGACGCCAAGCGGGACGTGAGCCGCAAATACCCGGTGGCGAAATATCTGCCCACCAGTCTGATCGAATGGATCATTAAAGGCCGTGACCCGGAAGTCATGGCGGAGATGGTCGGTATTCGGTCGAAGACCGGGCGCGAGGCAAAAGGCTGGATGATCGCCTGTCCTCTGACCCCGCACCAGATGGTGACGCTGCCGATCGATTTTGTCTGGGACAAACTGCAGAAGTGCGGCGAGATGGCACAGGAGCGGGGCGCAAAGGTTCTGGGGCTCGGCGCGTTTACGTCGGTGGTCGGCGACGGCGGCATCACGCTGTCGAAACGTCTCCCCACCCTGCCGATCACGACAGGCAACTCCTATACCGTGGCGACCGCCATCGAGGGCGCGAAGACAGCGGGTGAGATGATGGGGCTGCTGCTCCCCGAAAGCAAGGTCGCCATCGTCGGCGCGACGGGCTCGATCGGCGCGACCTGTGCGGAGATCATGGCGCGCGAGGCGGCAGAAGTGGCGCTTGTAGGGCGCAGTGTGGAGCGCCTCGATGCACTGGCGCAGCGGCTGAACGCCACGAACCGCGCTGCCGTCTCTCTGCATACCGATGTGGCAGAGGGTCTGCGCGACGCCGACATCATCATCACGGTGACGAGCGCCGTGGAAGCGGTTATCCTGCCGGAGCATATCAAGTCCGGAGCGGTCGTGTGCGATGTGGCACGCCCGCGCGATGTCTCGGTGCGTGTGGCGAAAGAGCGCGATGATGTGCTCGTGATCGAGGGCGGTATGGTGCAGGTGCCAGGCGAGATGCATCTGCCCCGACCGAGCCATCCGGGAGGCCCAGAGTTTTCGTTCGGTTTTCCGCCTGGCACCTCGTACGCCTGTATGGCAGAGACGATGATGCTGGCACTGGACCAGCGGTACGAATGCTTCACGCTCGGCAAGGACGTCTCGGTGGCGCAGGTCGATGCGATCAACGAGATCGCGGCGCGGCACGGTTTCGGGCTCGCCGGGTTCCGCTCATTCGAGCGTGCCGTCGATAAAGAGTATATCGCCAGTGTGCGCCGCAACGCGTTCCGCAGGAAATAAACGGGATCTGCCGCTGCTGTAGGCAGCAGACGCGATTTGAAATTTTGGGGGCTGAGGTTCTGGATAAAAGAGCGAAATCAAGTGGGCGCGAAGTTCTGGTGGTTGGCGGCGGCGCGGCCGGACTGATCGCGGCGAAGCGCGCGGCGGAGTGCGGTGCGCAGGTCACCCTGCTGGAAAAGAACGACCGTCTCGGGATGAAGATCCTGATCTCCGGCGGCGGCAAATGCAACCTTACCCATGCCGGCGAGATGGAAGAGATCCGCGCCGCCTTCCGCCCGCAAGAAGCCCGCTTCCTCAAACCCTGCTTCTACCGTTTCACCAACGACGATTTCCTCAGCATTCTCCATACGTCCAATATGCAGACCTGCGTGCGTCCCGATGGCCGCATCTTCCCCGTTGAGCCCGGCAATGCGAAAGATGTGGTCGCCATTTTGGAGCAGGTGGTGCGCAGCGCGGGCGTGCGGGTTGTGACGGAGGCAGCTGTCAGTGGACTGATTGTGGAAGAGGGGCGAATTGCCGGGGTGCGGATCGGTGAGCGCGTAAGGCAGGCAGAGCGCGTCATTGTGGCCGTGGGCGGCTCATCGTATCCTGCGACGGG